>JAOZMA010000239.1 GCA_029934555.1 Acidimicrobiia bacterium
AATCGCGGCGAGTCGAGTCTGTGCTCTTCGCCGTCTATTCGGAGAGTGGCGGTTTGGGCCGCCAGCCTCCCCATGAAGCACCTACTGGTACCCATGGACGGCGGGTGCTATTACGCGTGTCAGATGCTCACGGTGAGCATCATCGAGCGTCGAGGAGTCCGATCTCGGTGAGCCAGCCGTGGAGTCGATCTGCTGTGGTGAAGAGGTGTGCGATGTAGCCAAGGCCGGAAGCTGTGGCGATATTGGCGGAAGAGTCATCGACGTAGGCCGTGGTGTGCGGATCGAGATCGAAGCGATCGCTGAGAATCGCGAAGAGCTGTGGATCGGGCTTCGCTATCCGTTCTTGTCCGGAGACCACGATGCCGTCGAAGAGCTCTTCAAGGAACGGGTACTGCTGAACTCCCAGTGGCCAGGTTTCGGCAGACCAGTTGGTGAGGGCGTACAACGGCAGGCCGGTTCGTGCAAGCGCTTCGACGAGCGTCCGAGTGCCGGGAACTTCACCACCGAGCATCTCGGGCCAGCGGGCCCACCACGCTTCTACGAGCGGTTCGTAGCCGGGGTTGGCGTCCGAGAGCGCCGCCACAGCCTCAGGAACGGATCGTCCCTCATCCATCTCGCGATTCCACTGAGGCGTACAGATCGTGGTGAGGAACTCGCGGCGCTGGTCCGCATCCGGGATGACCTTCCGATACAGGTACTCGGGGTTCCAGTCGATTAGCACGCCCCCGAGATCGAACACGACCGCTGCCGCTACCACCATCGAACACGCTCCCGTTCCTTGTGAACCTCGATCCGAACCCGGAAGCCGGGAAGGTACCACAGCGTCTGGAGACAACGGTTCGATCACCTCTGTTGGCACGCATGACGCGTCGTGGCTAGGACTCGAGGTGCCACAACGCCCGGTAACAGCGGATGCGCTCCGGATCTGGTTCGATTCCGTAGGCTGTGAAGAGTTCGTCGTGATGCCCTTCATCGAAGCTCCAATCGAGGCACAAGGATGTGGAGTGGTGGGTCGGACCCGAGTTTGGTGGAGTCAGCTCACTTGACTCAGGAGTGCGTCAGCTGCTTCGGGGCTACGGGTGAACGATCGAAGCAACCCCTCTGGCAGGAGTAGCGGTCACGAACAGAAGAGACCCCGGGGGATCCCGGGGTCTCTCTGCGTCTTCAGGTGGGAGCGATCAGTCTTCGAGCACGAACGTGAGCTTCATGTCGACGCGGAAATGCTTGATCGTTCCATCTTCAGCCAATACGACCTTCTGTTCCGAGATCCAGGCTCCTCGAACATTGTCGATGGACTTCTGCGCCTTGGCGATGCCCTTCCGGATAGCGTCTTCGAAGCTACCCGGGGATGTGGAGGTGATCTCAACTACCTTCGCAATCGTCACGAACCTGCTCCTCTTGTTGCTGCTTCGCGAATAGTTTACACCACTTGTGAATCGAACATATGTTCGATAAGGTGTTCGGTCCAAGGAGAGAAATGTGAGACATGAGCTACCAGCCGCCAGCTGCCAGCTGCCAGCAAGATCAAGCACTCAGTACGGACTACTCAGTGCTCAGTGCCCAGTACCCAGTACGGAGCAGGGTCTCCCTGTTCTCGCTCCCGGTCAGGTCGCTGTGCTCTCCGGAGAGCCGGGGCTGGGCATGACGCGGCTGGGTCTCGTCATGCTCTCCGGATACACCGATGGGACGGTCGCCTATCTCGATGTACGCGGGTGGCTGAGTCCGATCGCAGCATGGGAAGTCGGGATCGAACCCGATCGGCTAGTGATCGCCCGCTGTCGCGAGGTCGTTCGATGGGGGAGGGCCACCGCTGCGCTCCTCGACGGTGCGGCCGCAGTGATGGCAGAAGTTCCAATCGGGGCAAAGGACGCATCGATTCGGAAGCTCGCTTCACTCGCCAGGAATCGGGGAACCCCTCTGTTGCTTCGCCCCATCGACCGTGCGATACCGGCCGGCATCGCACACCTGATGCTCGAGGCCCGCGAGATCACATGGACGGGCACCGTGGAGGGACACGGACGAATCGAGCAGAGGAAGACCCGGATCATCGCTTCTGGAAAAGCCATGAAGGGGATGACCCGGACGATCGAGATGGAGGACGATGGCTCGAACGCTCTGCGTGTGGTATCCGGAGTGGGCGCTACGGAGACCCGGAGCGCCACAGGATGAACCCGGCCAGGCGGTAGGCGCCGACGGACGGGTCGAGGCGGTGAACGCTGCTGCGTACGCTGCCGGGATTCGCCGCGGGATGCGAAGGGGCGAGGCGGAGGGGATCTGCCCACCGGTCACGACGATTGAGCGAGACCACTCGGCGGAGATGATCGCGTTCGAACAGGTCGTTACAGAAGTCGAAGCGCTCGTTCCGAAGGTCGAGATCGTCGAACCAGGATTGATCTTCGTCCCGGTGTCCGGGGCCGTCGGCTACTACGGCGGGGAGGGTCCGCTCGTCGAACGCGTCGTGAAGGAGATCGATCGGATAACCGGAGATGGGTACCGGATCGGGCTCGCCGACGGCCCATTCGCAGCGAAGCATGCCGCTGCCGGAACAACCGGCGATGCCCCGGTCCACATCGTCGAGGACGATGCGTCGTTCCTCGCGTCGCTTGACATCTCGGCGATCGGTCGAGAAGAGGTTGTAGCGACGTTCCGTTGGCTTGGGATCACGACGCTCGGTGAGCTCGCCCGTCTCCCGGGCAGTGCCATCGCCTCCCGGTTCGGCGCCGTGGGGCTTGATGCGCATCGTCTGGCATCCGGCCGGGATCGACTGCCTAACCCACGAGAGCTCCCCGTCGATCTAGCCGTTGTGGAACGGTTCTCACCGCCACTCGAGGACCTCGAACAGGCAGCGTTCGTCGCACGTACGATGGCAAGCCGACTGGTCCAAGCCCTCGCATCTATCGGAGCGGCACCGTTCCGGATCGTGGTCGAAGCAGAGGCGGTGGACGGCACGACCCGGTCGCGAACGTGGAGAAGCGCAGATCCACTCGACGATCGGGCGATCGCCGAGCGGGTGAGATGGCAGCTTCGCGCGTGGATCGACGGAGTCGGAGTCGGTATCCGGGGTGGACTTGCGGCGCTCAGGATCGAGCCGGCCGACCTATCGGGTGTGGGACGGCAACTCTCTCTCGGAGAGGATGCACGAGCAGCATCTGAGACTCATCGAGCGCTCGCCGAGACCCAGGCGATCGTGGGTCTGGACGGACTGCTTCAAGCTCATCCACAGGGAGGGCGCGAACCGGTTGATCGGGTCGTATGGCATCGGTGGGGGGAGACGCCAGTGCGGGTACGGGATCCGGAGGCGCCGTGGCCCGGACGGGTCCCGGGTCCTTCTCCCGCACTCGTCCCACCAGATCCGCAACCGTTCCATATCGAGTGGGATGGGGGGATGCCGGTGCGGGTTCGGCTCGGGAGCCGGTGGGTGACGGTCCGTTCCTGGGCCGGTCCGTGGCGTCGGGTCGGGCGATGGTGGAAGGGAGAGGAGACAGGCGACCAGTATCAGATCGTCACGTCGGCAGGAGCGTTCTTGTGCGAGATCAAGGGTGAGCAGACGTGGCTGGTTGGGATCTATGACTAGAGAGCTGGTAGCTGCCAGCAAGGTTCGCTGCGCTCGTCGTACTCAGTACTCAGAAGACCAGTGAATAGGTGATTGGTGCGGCGCCGCGTGTGCTTCGTTCCAGTCCCCCCGGCCGCAGGACGGGGGGACGCGGAGGAGCGCCAGCGACGACGCAGGGGGGATCGACGAACGACATGGCGTCCTGGGGCCGATCAGGTCTTGTCGACGGGCCTTGGACTCCCCGAGCCCCCCTGCTCGTCGCAAGCTCCTCGCGTCCCCCCACTTCGTGAGGGGACAGGAGACCGAACACCGCTCGCCACCTATCCGCGGGTCTTCTCAGTAC
>JAOZMA010000240.1 GCA_029934555.1 Acidimicrobiia bacterium
CGATCGTCACGGAGAACACCGAGGAGGGTCGACACGTTCTGCGTCACTCGGCTGCCCACGTGATGGCGCAAGCAGTGCTCGACCTCTATCCGGGTGCAACCTACGCGATCGGGCCACCGATCACCGACGGTTTCTACTACGACTTCGATATCGGCCGCCCCTTCAATCCCGAGGATCTCGAGCGCATCGAGGCCCGGATGAACGAGATCATCGAGATCGACCAATCCTTCGTTCGCGAGTCGCTCTCGATCGATGACGCTCTCGAGATGTTCTCGGAGCATCCGTTCAAGTCGGAGATCATCCGCGGTGTCGACGAGGCCGAAGGTGCAGGGGCCAGCGAGGTCTCGATCTATCGGAACGACGAGTTCGTCGATCTGTGCCGCGGCCCGCATGTGCCGTCCACCGGCCGCCTCAAAGCCGTGAAGCTAATGCGTTCGGCCGGCGCCTATTGGAGAGGTGACGAGAAGAACCCGCAGCTTCAACGCATCTACGGCACCGCCTGGGAAGATCGCAAGGCGCTGCGCAAGTATCTGAACCGGCTCGAGGAGGCCGAGAAGCGCGACCATCGCAAACTCGGTACTGAGCTCGATCTGTACTCGTTCCCATCCGATCTTGGAAGCGGCCTTGCCGTGTGGCATCCCAAGGGCGGGCTGCTCCGAAAGGAGATCGAGGATTACAGCAGGAGAACGCACCTCGCGAACGGCTACGAGTATGTTGTGTCGCCGCACGTCGCCAAGGCGGATCTGTGGGAGACCAGCGGCCATCTCCAGTTCTACGCCGAGGGCATGTACCCGGCCATGGAGCTCGACGGCGGCCAGCAGTACTACGTGAAGCCCATGAACTGCCCGTTCCACATCCTCATCTACAAGTCGAGGAGCAGGAGCTATCGGGAGCTGCCACTGCGACTCTTCGAGTTGGGGACCGTCTATCGCTATGAGCGGTCCGGTGTCGTCCACGGCCTCTTGCGTGCACGCGGATTCACCCAGGACGACAGCCACATCTTCACGACTTTCGATCAGATGCCCGACGAGCTCCAGAGCCTGCTCGACTTCGTTCTGCTGGTGCTTCGGGACTTCGGATTCGACGAGTTCGAAGCCGACCTATCCACCAGGAACCCGGAGAAGTCGATCGGTTCTGATGAGCTCTGGGACGTGGCAGAGGTGTCGCTGGCGAAGGCACTTGAAGCAGCCGGATTGCCCTATCAAGTGGCCCACGGCGAGGGATCCTTCTACGGACCGAAGATCGACATCCACGTCAAGGATGCGATCGGACGGCGCTGGCAGCTCTCGACGATCCAGCTCGATTTCGCTCAGCCGGAGAACTTCAACCTCACCTACACGTCGGCTGAGAACATTCGGGAACGGCCGGTCATGATCCACCGGGCACTCCTCGGCTCCGTGGAGCGATTCGTCGCCGTGCTCATCGAGCATTACGCCGGCGCTCTGCCGGCCTGGCTCTCTCCCGTACAGGCAACGATCGTGCCGGTTGCCGACCGTCATGAGGACTACGCGTTCGAGGTGGCTGCTGAGCTGAAGGAAGCCGGAGTTCGCGCCGAGGTGGACACGGCCGACGAGACCGTCGGCGAGAAGATCAGAAGGGCGATCACGCAGAAGCACCCGGCGGTCCTCGTCGTGGGCGATAGCGACGTAGAAGATCGCACGGTAGGGCTGCGCCTCCGCGAGGATGAGGGCGAGCAGCGGGGGGTTCCACTCGATGAGGCCGTCGTCGGCCTGGCAGAGCGAAGCGCTCCACCGCGTTAGAAGCGAATACACGGCGTCCGTCGGGGCGACCGTTCAGACGCAGAAGGACCTGAGATCGTGAAGAGATTCGTCAACGCCCTCGCGTGGATCGTACGCCGCGCACCGTGGGCCGTCATCATCGCGACGATCGTCGTCGCCCTTGTCCTCGGCATGTTCGGAGGGCGTTTCCAGCCGTCCGATGACCAGAACGAAGGGTTCGCTCCGGATGCCCCGGAGCTGCTCGCGGCTGAAGCGATCAATGATCGGTTCGGAGCCGACACGAACCAGAGCGTGATGCAGATCATCGTGTCCGCGGACTCCGGTGACGTTCTGACCCTCGATGGTCTCGCTGCCACGACGGCGATTCGCGAAGTCGTCGCCGCAGGCCCGATGGCCACTTATCTCTCGCCATCACCGGATCAGCCCGCGATCGTGTCGTACATGGCTCCCGTGAGTCAAGCCATCGCGTTCGGGGCTCCGCCACCGACCAGCGATGCCGAAGTCAAAGGGCTCTACGCGTTGGCGTACGAGCAGACACCGGCCGAACAGCAGGGGTTCGTTTCAGGAATGCTCCCGGCGGATGCCGATCACGAGGCTCTCGTATCACCGAGCGGTCTGATGATCGTGTTCTCCGTTGGCAACTTCGAGGACGTGGAGTTCGTTGAAGCATCGGCGGCGGTTGCCGAAGATATCGCAGCGATGCAACTCCCGGCCGGGTACACGGCCGAAGCCTTCTCGATGGAGCTGATCTTCTCCGATACCGGCGAATTCGAGGCCGAGATCAGCCGCCTGTTCGCAAGCGCAGGGTTCATCATCCTGCTCGTGCTCGCAACCGTCTTCCTCGTGCTACCGAAGAAGCGGAGGAACAAGATCATCGTCGGTGTCGGCATCGCTGCGATGCTCGGCGCGATCACGATGCTCGTCCTTCCCGGGCTTGCGAAGGGCTTCCCGGGTGTCTTCCCGGCGGGTATCGCCGATTGGCAGACGTCAACGCTGCTGCCGGCCGCTCTCGGTGTGTTCGTTTTGGTGTTCGCCGTCTGGTCGTTCGCTGCCGGTCGCCTCCGGCGAACCGTTGCCGACACGCTTGTGACAATGGCGGGCATCGGATTCGCCATTTCGATCATGAACGGACTGGGGTACTTCATCTACGGCGCTGCCGGGCCGATGACCCAGATCCTCCCGATCCTTCTGATCGGACTCGGCGTTGACTACTCGATCCACATCACGTCCCGATATCGCGAAGAGGTGTCGGAGGGGATACCGGTCGCCGACTCGAACACCATCGGAATTCGCACGGTCGGAATCGCTCTCGTGCTCGCGACGATCACCACCGCCGTGGGATTCCTCACGAACCTGCTGAGTGCGATGCCGGGGTTGCGGGAGTTCGGAGTGCTGGCCGCGATCGGCATCACGGCGTCGTTCATCATCATGATGACGTTCGTGCCCGCGGTTCGGCTGCTGCTTGACACCAGGGCCGAGACCAAAGGCACGCTCGATCGAGAGAGTCTGAAGGGCGGAGACTCCCGATTCCTCCCGAGGATGATGGGCCGGACCGCGTGGCTCGCCAAGCACGCCGCTATTCCAACGCTGATCGTCACACTTGTCATCGGGGCTCTCGGTGTGTTCGGTACGAGCCGTCTCGAGGCCAACTTCAGCTTCACGGATTTCGTGCCGACGACTTCGCCGTACCGGGTGACACTCGACACATTGACGACCGACTACGGCGGCGGGTTCGGAGAGAAGACCCAGGTGCTCGTGGACGGGGGCGTCGGCACACCGGCCGCGTACAACGCCATGGTCGAGTCGACGTTGAACATGAACTCCATCGACGACGTGGTCAAGTTCGGGGCGTTCCCTGCTGCGGAGTCTCCGGTCGCCCTCGTGCTCCAGTTGGCGAACCCCGAGTCGCCTTCGTTCGATATGACCGTGGCCCAGGCAGCCGGGGCGGCGGGTATGACAGCGACCAGCCTCGCGGTCTCGGACTCGGCAGACGTCGAGGCGCTCTATGGAGCGCTGTTCGCTGCCGACCCCGAGGCCGCATCACGAGTCCTCTGGGTGGACGAGAACGGTGGGTACACATCCGCATTGTTCACCATCCAGACACAAGCGGGAGAGACGGGAGCAGGGGACCTCCGCGTCGACCTCAACGTGG
>JAOZMA010000241.1 GCA_029934555.1 Acidimicrobiia bacterium
CTGCGAATCGGGCGCAGACCCCGATCCGGCTCGATCCGAGAGTTGGCCGTGAACTCACCGCAGCCCTCTCCGACGTTGACGTCATCCACGTCCATGAACCTCTGATGCCCACGGTGTCGCCTGCTGCCCTGAGGGTCGATGGTCCGGCGAAGGTCGCCACCTTCCATGCCGATCCGCCATCTTGGGCAAGGCGCCTCTACCGCTACGGGAAGAGTGGCGTTCGCCTCGTGGTTCGAAACGCCGCGGTCATCACCGCGGTGAGTCCGGTTGCCGGGAGTTCGATAGATGGTGTGGTCGACTATCGCATCATCCCCAACGGGATCGATGTAGACAGCTACACGACGGGGCCGAAGATCCCTGGAAGAGTTGCGTTCCTCGGGCGAGACGATGCACGGAAGGGGCTCCCCACCCTCCTCGAAGCGTGGCCGACGGTGCGAGCCACGATTCCGAGCGCAACGCTCAGTGTCCTCGGAGCATCGAGGAACCAGCGCATTGCCGGTGTGGAATTCCATGGCTGGGTCGGTGACGACACGAAGCAGGCTGAACTCGGATCTGCGTCCGTGTTCTGCGCTCCGAACCTCGGTGGTGAGAGCTTCGGCATCATCGTGGCCGAAGCGATGGCCTCAGAGTGCGCCATCGTGGCATCTGCCATCCCTGCCTTCGAACACGTGACCGGGCGAACTGCCAGGCTCGTGGCACCTGCGGACCCTGAAGAACTGGCCCGCCAGATCGTCGAACTTCTCCTGAATCCTGCCGCGGCGTCGCAGCTTGGAGCAGCTGCCGTCGAGCGGGTACAACGCTTCGACGGCTCGTCAGTTGCGGCCGACTACATCGCCGCATACGAGGACGCTATCGCTGCTCGATAGCGCTCTCGGGCGAACGGTTCTATCGGGTGACCCGTCGGTAGACTCGGCCGTAAGAGAACCGAGGAGAGCACCGTGGACACTTCGACCGAGCACGGCACCGATCGCGTGAAGCGAGGGTTGGCTGAGATGCTGAAGGGCGGCGTCATCATGGACGTCGTGAACGCCGACCAGGCGATAATCGCGGAGGAGGCCGGCGCAGTCGCCGTGATGGCTCTCGAACGCGTGCCAGCCGACATCCGCGCCGAGGGTGGCGTGGCCCGCATGGCAGACCCGGGGCTCGTGACAGAGATCATCAACGCTGTCTCCATCCCCGTGATGGCCAAAGCACGCATCGGTCACTTCGTTGAGGCCCGTGTCCTCGAGTCTCTCGGTGTCGATTACATCGACGAGTCGGAGGTCCTGACTCCGGTCGACGAGTTCCACGTCGACAAGCGCTCGTTCACCGTGCCGTTCGTCAACGGAGCCAAAGACCTGGGGGAGGCTCTTCGCCGGATCGGTGAGGGTGCAGCCATGATCCGAACCAAGGGCGAGCCGGGCACCGGCAACGTCGTTGAAGCGGTTCGACATATGCGTCTCATGAACAGCCAGATCGCTTGGCTCACGACGCTCGGACCCGACCAGCTCATGAACGCGGCGAAAGAGCTCAGGGCTCCCATCGAACTCGTCAAGGAGATCGCTGAGACTGGGATGCTGCCGGTGGTGAACTTCGCGGCCGGCGGTATCGCCACTCCGTCGGATGCGGCCTTGATGATGCAACTCGGCTGTGACGGGATCTTCGTCGGATCTGGTGTCTTCAAATCTGGTGATCCGGACGTTCGTGCCCGTGCCATCGTCGAGGCGACCACGTTCTATCAGGATCCGGCGAAGATCGCCGAAGTATCGGCCGGCCTCGGTGAGGCGATGGTCGGGATCAACATCGACACGATGCCGGCCGAGGAACGGATGCAGGACCGGGGCGACTGAGGTGAGAGTCGGCGCCCTTGCCCTCCAGGGCGACTTCAGGGAGCATCTCGCTGCCGTGGAACGACTTGGACATGATGGCGTTGAAGTCAGGACGCCCGATGAGCTTGCCGGTGTCGATGCCCTGATCATCCCGGGCGGTGAATCCACGACGATCGGTCGTCTCGCGACCATCTACGGATTGATGGATCCGATCCGAGACAGCGTTGCTGACGGAATGCCGGTGTTCGGAACGTGCGCAGGAATGATCTTCCTCGCATCGGGTACGACGGGGGTGGATCAGCCTCAGCTCGGACTGCTCGATGTGATCGTGGAACGGAACGCGTTCGGCCGTCAAGTCGAGTCATTCGAAGCTGATGTTCGTGTGACCGGTCTCGCCGATCCCATGAAGGCGGTTTTCATTCGGGCGCCATGGATCGACAAGGTCGGCGCCGATGTCGAGGTCCTTGCCACGGTGGATGATCCCGGTGGCGGTGGGGAGCATGCCGTTGTGGTGCGGCAGGACCGTATCCTTGCTGCGTCTTTCCATCCCGAGTTGACGGCCGACGACCGTCTTCACGCCATGCTGATCGATCTTGCCGAGGAGCGCTGATGTCCGGACATTCGAAGTGGGCAAACATCAAACACCGCAAAGGGCGCCAAGACGCCAAGCGGGGAAAGCTGTTCGCCAAGCTCATCAAAGGGATCGAGGCTGCCTCCAGAGTCGGGGGGCCGGATCCCGATGGCAACCCCTCCCTCGCAACCGCGATCCAGAATGCGAAGGACGCCTCCGTTCCCAGAGACAACATCGAGCGAGCGGTCGCCCGCGGGAGCGGTGATGCCGAAGGCGTCGAATACGAAGAGTTCTGGTACGAAGGCTACGCGTCCGGCGGAGTCGCCCTCTACGTCCACATCTTGACCGACAACCGCAATCGTGCGGCGGCCGAGGTTCGCTCGACGTTCACGAAGAACGGCGGGAACCTCGGTGAACCCGGATCCGTGGCATACCTCTTCGAGCAGAAGGGATACCTCCTCGTCACCGGTGACGAGGACACGGTGATGATGGCTGCGATCGACGGTGGTGCCGACGACGTCGAAGAAGCTGATGAGCAATGGGAGATCACGTGTCCACCCGGAGATCTCGGCGTCGTTCGCTCGGCCCTCGAGGAAGCCGGAGTGTCGATTGATCAGGGAGACGTGACCCAGATCGCTGCGATCTCGGTACCCCTCAATGCCGTGAACGCTGCCAAAGTGCTCCGCCTCGTTGACGCGCTCGAGGATCTCGACGACGTGCAGGCCGTGCACGCCAACTTCGACATCCCCGACGATGTCATCGCCGAACTCGAGGACTGACCCTCAGATCGTGTCGGCGGAGTTGGGAACCGCGAGGAGGCGACCGATCGACGGGTTCACATCGACCGTACCTCGTAGACCTGGATGCCGGTGATGATCGGGCACGTCTGAGCGATCGCTGTCGCCGCGTCGAGATCGGTGGCGTTGACGATCACGTATCCGGTGAATGCGTCCAGGTCGAGGGGAAGGTCCGTCGTACCGGTCTTCGTGATCTCTCTTCCGCCTCCGGCGGGTCCGCCGCTGTCGACGATGCTGTTCTGGATCGACGAGAACCAGTCGCCCCAGGCCTGCATGATCTCCGGGGTTGGTGTCTCGAATCCGTAGGTCAGCAGTATGAACCTATTCATGGTGTCTCCTTCTCGCCGATGCTTCCCGACAGATCGCACCGATGCGAGCGGCAGGTGGGGTGGAGTCCGGCTGTATCGAACGCGCCGACCCCCAGACTTGATTGCCAACATTATCAAAGTCATCGTCTCGACGCGGGCGTTGATGCTCCAACGAATCGAACAGTCGAACCCGAGGGGAGCCAGGAGTTGGTGAAGGTCCCTCTACTATCGGCACATCAGAAGGTCCTCATCTCCCGGCGGAGGAGTTCTGGATGGAATCGGTAACCCTGGAAATGATCGCGGGTCTACCCAGTCCGGTGCAGCGAAGCTTGCACCGTTCGGGGCTTCTCAGCAGCGAAGTGCCCGCAACGGTGACCGTACGACAGAAGGGCCAGATTCGAACGG
>JAOZMA010000242.1 GCA_029934555.1 Acidimicrobiia bacterium
ACACCTTCGCCACGGGTCATCCGACTTCGGCCGGTAGGGACTCCCCGTCTGCGACACTGGAGAGTCGAGGAGAGGGGCAGCATGGAGCAACGGAAGGGAATCTGGCTGGCCGTTGCGGCCTATTCCTTCTGGGGTTTCGCCCCGATCTTCTGGAAGGCCCTCGACGCCGTTCCTGCTCTCGAACTGCTCGCCCATCGGATCGTCTGGTCGGTGCCCCTCCTGTTCCTCATCATCATCGGCACGAAACATCTCAGCGTGCTGAAGGAGTCGTTCCGCTCGCCGGGTACGGCCGCAACGGCGCTGGTCGCTGGTGTCCTTCTCTCCATCAACTGGGGCGTCTTCGTGTGGGCAGTCACGACGAATCACATCGTCGAAGCGTCCCTCGGATATTTCATCAACCCCCTGGTTTCGGTCGCTCTGGGCGTGATCGTGCTGCGGGAGCACCTCAGCTCCGCCCAACGCATCGCCGTCGGCATCGCCGTCATCGGAGTTGCGGGGATGACGATCGTATCCGGAGTCTTGCCTTGGATCTCACTCATCCTCGCCTTCTCATTCGGGACGTACGGTCTTCTCAAGAAGCGCACAACGGCGGCACCTCCGATCGAAGGGTTGTTCCTGGAGGTCGCGTTCGTCTCAGCGCCGGCGCTTCTGTACCTCGGGATCCTTGCCGAAGATGGGACGGGAGCTCTCGGATCGTCGGTGACCACAACGGTGCTCTTGGTCACCGCCGGAGCGGTCACGATCTTCCCACTCATCCTGTTCGGAGCCTCCGCTCAACGCATCCCGCTCTCAACCCTCGGGATCCTCCAGTACATCGCCCCGATTATCCAACTCCTCCTCGGCGTCCTCCTGTACGGCGAGGCCGTGTCGAGAGGGGAGTGGTTCGGGTTCGTACTGGTGTGGATCGCCCTTGCCATCTACACGGTCGACAACGCCCGCATGTTGAGAGCGGCGAACCCGACCGGCTCCGCTGCGGATCTCGGCTGACCCCTCCGCCAACGTCATCTGGGATGCTTGCGCAGGAGGTGCCGATGATGACGTCGCCAGCTCCCAGCGCAACGTCACGAGCGTTACGGACCGCCAATGACTGGTGGTGCATCCGCGGCTTCATCCTGGGCACCTACCCGATCACGCCGGTCGAATTCATCTGGGAGAATCGGGGCTGGGGGGGCTGGCGGTTCCATCAGGAGCGACCGATCCGTGTTCGACGTCTGCGTGAAATCATCAGGATCTGGGAAGCCGATGGCCGAATCGTCGGCGCGGCGCACCCCGAGGGCCACGGCAACGTCTGGGGGAAGAGCTGGCAGACAGCCGGTGGCTACGTCGCCGTGGATGGAAGAGGACGGGACCGGCCGGCCACAGCAACGCCGACCAGAGCGAACACTGCACCGATGATGATCGGCATGGTCAGCACTTCGCCGAGCAGAACCACGCCGGCCACGACGCCGACGACAGGTGCGAGATAGCCGGTCAACGCGACCCGGGCGGCCGATGTGTGCCGTGAGGCGAACAGGGTCGCGAAGAATGGGAGGAAGGTGCTGCCGACTCCGAGTGCGATCAGAACGACCCATGACGTCGAATTGACCCCGGAGAGGTCGATGTCTTGGAAGATCAGCCCGGCTGCCACGGCTACGACTGCCCCGGATATGAACATCGGAGTGGCGAGTTCGGTCGTTCGATGCCGTGGCGCGTACTTCCGGCTGAGAACGCCACTGATCGCTCCAGCGGTAACACCACCAAGAGCGAACATGGCTCCGATTCGAACGTTGCCGCCATCGCCTCCGATCCCCGAATCGCCGAACGCCACGATGAGGATCGAACCGACGAGGCCGATCGCCAATCCGAGTATCTGATTCCGACCGAGTCGTTCGTGAAGCACCACTGCAGCGAGAGCAGCCGTGGATGCCGGAATAATTGTGATGAAAATGCCCTCGACGCCGGCGGAGACGTACTGCAGCGAGGAGATGAAGAGCATCGGAGCAAGCCCGATGCGGAGCACGCCGATGATCGCGCCGTCACGCCATGCTGATCGGGTGATCCCGCCGCCCTTGCCAAGCCAGATGAGAACGGCGGCCGCAGTAGCCGTCAGGATGCGGACGACGATAACCGTGAAGGTTGTCACACCTTCTGCGAACACGAAACGGGTGCCAACACCGGCCATGCCCCATCCGAGAGAGGCAGCCAGCAGCGCAGTCAGGACCCGGGATTGCATCCGGGAAACGCTAACCGACGGGACCCTCCTATCAGCGGAAGAGGTCCAGAGCTCTGGCTGCCTGCTCGACCGATTCGATCGTGATTGGATCAAGCACGAGCTGTACGTGGTCGGCCCCGAGCGACTCGTACAGGCGGAGGACCTCCGCGAGCTCCTCCAGCGTTCCCGTCCTCGGATCGGCCGTATGCCTGTCGGTGTCACCCTGTCGCCGTCCACCGCCACCGGAGAATTGCCAGAAGAGCGCGGTGGTTCGACCGATCTCTGACGGATCTCGGCCAACTTCGAGAGCGGCCTCGTCGATCGTGGCGTTCAGTTCAGCGAAGCCCTCTGGGGTATTCCCATGCCACGCATGCCACGTGTTCCAGAGATCGACGTACGGCAGCGTTGCCCGCAACACGCGCGGCCCCTGCGATCCGATCATGATCGGCGGACCCTCCGGCCGGCTGCGGGGCACAAGTTGGCAGTCCCGGGCCGTGTAGTACTCGCCTTCGAAGTCGATCTCGCCTTCGGTCAGCAAAGTACGGATGATGGTGAACGCCTCCTCGAAGCGACTCGCCCGATGATCGAACGGGAATCCATAGGCCCGGTACTCGACCTCGTTCCATCCGGCTCCGAGACCGAGGATGAGGCGTCCTCCTGAGATCTCGTCGACCGTCGTGGCCTTCTTGGCGAGCATCGGCGGACTGTGGAAACTGGTCGCCGCAACCAGTGGCCCGAGTTGGACCCGATCGGTGATGGCTGCGATCGCGGCGAGGAGTGACCAGGCTTCCCACGGAGCGGCCGGTCCATCCGGAGTGTCATACAGCAGATGGTCACCGATCCAGATGGAGTCGAACCCCAGGCCTTCGATCGCGAGCGACATGTCGCGCAGATCGGACCAGCGGGCAGACCACTCGATCTCCGGAAGTTGGACGCCGACGGCCATGGATCGTTGCGTAGTACTCATGCCCGTGATCGTAGAACATTTCGAGCCGTGCCCGTTCTGCCCATTCCGCGGGCTGGCTGCGCCGCCGGCGGGGACTGCAACCCTGGGTACGCGTTGGGGTACGCTCGGGGGATGCATATCGGCGTCTCCATCTTCGCAACCGACTCCACCATCCAACCCGTCGCACTCGGCAGGGCCGTCGAGAAACGGGGCTTCGAATCTCTATGGCTCCCGGAGCACAGCCACATCCCGGTCTCTCGGGCCACACCGTGGGGTGGTGCCGCAGGTGCCCCTCCCCTCCCCGAGAAGTATTGGCGAACCCATGATCAGTTCGTTGCACTCGCCGCCATCGCGGCGACGACGGAGACTCTCTTGCTCGGAACCGGGATCACGCTCGCCGCACAACGGGATCCCATCTGGCTGGCGAAGCAGGTCGCGTCGCTCGATGTCATCTCCGACGGTCGTGTGATCTTCGGGATTGGGTACGGATGGAACAAGGAAGAGATGGTCGACCACGGCACCGCATATCTCGAGCGGAGGGCGATCCTCCGGGAGAACATCCTGGCGATGAAGGAGATCTGGACGGAGGACGTCGCCGAATTCCACGGTGACCACGTGGACTTCGAACCCTCGTGGTCTTGGCCGAAGCCGATCCAGAAGCCACATCCACCCATTGTTCTCGGTGGTGGAGCCGGCCCGAAGACGTTCGGCGATATCGCCGAGTTCTGCGACGGCTGGATGA
>JAOZMA010000243.1 GCA_029934555.1 Acidimicrobiia bacterium
GCTCGATGAGTTCGAGGGAACGCTCGATCGTCGTCAGGTTGCGCAGACCGAGGAAATCCATCTTGAGAAGACCGAGCGCCTCGACGCCGTGCATCTCGTACTGCGTCACGATCTCGGCGTCGGCGCCCTTGCGTTGGACTGGAACGACGTCTGTGAGTGGGACCGGGGAGATCACGACCGCCGCGGCATGGATGGAGTCCTGTCTGCGCAGCCCCTCCAGGCCGCGGGCGGTCTCGATCACCTCACGCGTGATCGCGTCGGATTCGTAGAGTTCACGCAGACCAGCCGCCGCTGTGAAGTAGTCCCGTTCGGCATGCTCACCTTTGCGGCCGGGATCCTCGAGGCACTGGCTCAGGGTGGCATCCTTGCCGAGGATGGACGGAGGCATGAGCTTGGCGGCACGGTCGCCGACGCCGTATGGGTGTCCGAGGACCCGGGCGGCGTCGCGGATCGCCTGCTTCCCCTTGATCGTCGAGAACGTGATGATCTGAGCCACGTGATCGGAGCCGTACCGCTCAGCGCAGTACTGGATCATCTCGCCGCGATACCGCTCGTCGAAGTCCATATCGATGTCCGGCATCTCACGTCGACCCGGGTTGAGGAAGCGCTCGAAGATGAGCCCGTATGCGAGCGGATCGAGTCCTGTGATCTCCAGGCAGTAGGCCACTATGGACCCGGCGGCGCTTCCACGTCCCGGGCCGGTGCGGATGCCTCGCTCCTTCGCGTGACGGATCAGGTCCCACACGATCAGGAAGTACGCCGAGAATCCCATCTCGTCGATGACCCGGAGCTCGTACTCGAGCCGTTCGGCGACCTCTTCGTCGAACTCTCCGTATCGCCGCTTCGCCCCCTCCATCACGAGTTCACGTAGGTAGCCGGTCTCGTCCTTGCCCTCGGGCACCGGGAACTGCGGAAGCAGGATCTTGCCGAACTCGAGCTTCACGTCGATACGCTCCGCTATCAGCAGGCTGTTGTCCGTCGCCCCCGGGTACCGCTCGGCCGGGAACCGCTCGCGCATCTCCTTCGCCGTCTTTATGTAGAACTCCTGCGAGCCGAATCGGAATCGATCCTCATCGCTCTTGTTCGCACCGGTTTGGATGCAGAGCAGCACGTCGTGGGCTTCCGCCTCGTAGGCGTACGTGTAGTGGCTGTCGTTGGAGGCAAGCAGCGGTGCGCCGATGTCTGTGGAGATCTGGAGAAGATCGTCCATGATCCGTTGCTGCCCGGGGATCCCATGGTCCTGTACCTCGATGAACCAGTTGTCCTTCCCGAAGATGTCCTGGTACATCGCAGCGGCCTTCACCGCGGCCTCGTAGTCTCGAACCTGCCCGACGTTGCCCTCCTCGCCCGTCCCGTCGGGGGCAAGGAGCTGCGGCACATGTCCGCCGAGGCATCCCGAAGCAGCGATGATCCCCTCGCTGTGTTCGGCGAGGAGTTCGAGATCCATACGTGGCTTGTAGTAGAAGCCTTCGAGATACGCCCTCGACGCGAGCTTCATCAGGTTGCGGTAGCCGACGTCGTTCTGGGCCAGCAGCGTGAGGTGGTAGCGCTTGTCCTCCCGTCGGGGCAGTCGATCGAAACGCGATCCCGGAGTGACGTACGCCTCGATGCCGAGCACGGGCTTGATCCCGACGTCCGTCGCCGCCTTGTAGAAATCGATGACCCCGTAGAGCACGCCATGGTCGGTGATGGCCATCGCCGGCTGACCGTCCGCGGCCGCTGCCCGGACCATGTCCTTGACCCGCGCTGCACCGTCGAGCATCGAGAACTCGGAGTGAACATGGAGATGGGCGAATCCGTCGCTCTGCAACTGGACTCCTCGGTGGACGAACTACAGCTATGTAAGCACGACCCGCGACGCCATGCGATACCGGTCCGCGCTGCCTCGCAAGCACGCCTATCCTCGCTGAAGAACGCCATTTTCAAGGAGCACCATGCGAATCGGCATCCTCACCGGGGGCGGAGACGTTCCCGGCCTGAATCCATCCATCAAGTCCGTTGTCACACGTGTCGCCGACGGCGGACACAAGGTCATCGGTATCCGACGCGGATGGGGCGGGCTCCTCAACGCCAACCCGGCCGACCCGGAGTCCATGGCGGAGCACTTCGTCGATCTCACTCCCGGCAATGTTCGGACTGTCGATCGCACCGGCGGAACGTTCCTCCACACCAGTCGCACCAACCCGGGGAAAGTACAGAGCGAGAAGTACCCCTCTTTCCTCGGCGATCCACCGGATGGGGATGGACCGTTCGACGTGACGGATCACGTCCTGCGCGTCATCGAGGCGATGAAGATCGACGTGCTGATCCCGATCGGCGGCGACGACACGCTCTCCTACGGACTTCGCATGCACGAGGAGGGCGTTCCCGTGATCGCCATCCCGAAGACCATGGACAACGATGTCCACGGCACCGACTACTGCATCGGTTTCTCCACTGCTGTAACGCGCGGTGTCGAATTCATCCACAACCTCCGCACCAGCACGGGGAGCCACGAGCGGATCGCCGTTGTCGAGCTCTTCGGGCGCTACTCGGGCGAGACGTCGCTGGTTACCGCCTATCTCGCCGGTGTTGATCGCGCTCTGATCCCCGAAGTTCCGTTCGATATCGACCGACTTGCGGATCTCGTCATGAGTGACAAAGCCAAGAATCCTTCGAACTACGCGATGGTCACCATCTCGGAAGGCGCCACGATCAAAGGTGGAGCGATGGCCCTCTCCGGCGAGTCCGATGCTTACGGTCATCGCAAGCTCGGAGGGATCGGTCAGTACGTTGGCGAGCTGCTCGCCGAACGGACCGGTCAGGGAATCATCAATCAGACCGTGGGATATCTGATGCGCTCGGGTCGCCCGGACTCTCTCGACCTCATGGTGGCTCGCAACTACGCCGTCATGGCGGCCGACCTCGCCCTCGAAGGCGCTTCCGGTCGCATGATCTCGCTTCGCGGGGGCACGTACACACACGTGCCGATCTCCGTCACCGGCGAGGGAGTGAAACGCGTCGACGTCACCGAGCTATACGACTCGATCAACTACCGGCCGAAGGTGCGTCACGTCGCCGGCAAGCCGATGTTCCTCTACTAGACACGCCAGCCTTCAGGAGATCACAGCATGAGTGTCATCGGTGTACTCACGGCCGGAGGCGATTGCCCCGGTCTCAACGCCGTCATCCGCGGCATCGTGGCTCGCGCCGACGAGCGCGACGCAGAAGTCCTCGGTATCAAGAACGGATGGGAAGGCCTCATGCACGGCCAGACCGTCTCTCTCGATCGCGACGCGGTGCGCGGCATCCTGACCAGGGGTGGAACGATCCTCGGGACGTCACGCATGGACCCCTACGTCCATGGCGACGGGTATGCATCGTGCGAGCGAACCATCAACGCCAACGGGATCGATAGCCTCGTCGTCATCGGGGGCGACGGGACGCTGCGGTCGGCGTTGAAGCTGTCCGAAGAGGGTCTGCCGGTTATCGGCGTCCCGAAGACCATCGACAACGACATCTGCGGAACCGACATGACGTTCGGATTCGACACTGCGGTCGGCATCGCTACCGAAGCGATCGATCGACTCGCGACCACGGCAGAGTCGCACAACCGGGTCATCGTCGTCGAGGTGATGGGCCGCACCAAAGGGTGGATCGCCACCTATGCCGGAATCGCAGGTGGTGCCGATGCGATCATCATCCCGGAGTACGACTACGACATCGACGACATCGTCGACACGCTCCGCCAACGGCACCGGAAGGGCATCAAGTACTCGATCGTCGTCGTGGCCGAAGGTGTCAGCCCACCGCCCGGCTACGAGCCTGCCGAGCAGAAGAAGGACGCCTTCGGATTCGATCGGCTCGGTGGCGT
>JAOZMA010000017.1 GCA_029934555.1 Acidimicrobiia bacterium
ACAGCCGACAGCCAACAGCTGACAGCCAACCAGGCCACTCGGGCTGTCCGCTGTCGGCTGTCCGCTGTCGGCTGTCCGCTGTCATCTCGCGTCACACGCGGCCCCTGCCTATACTCCGATTTGCAACCGGATGGAACCGTCGAGGTGGGCCTGGCCCGCCTCGTTGTGTGATGTGCGCATTGAGGAGCACCGAGCGTGGCCGATGTCGCCGAACAGATCTGGGGCCTTGTGGGCCCGTACGTTGCCGCTGAGGGCATTGAGCTCGACGATGTCGAGGTCCTAGGCGGCGGCAAGCTTCTGCGCGTCGTCATCGAGGGCGACGAACCGATCGGGGTTGACCGAATCGCCGATCTGTCGCGTGGAATCGCCCGGCTGATCGAGCAAGATGATCCGTTCCCCGGTGCCTACACGCTCGAAGTGACGTCTCCCGGGCTCGAGCGGAAGCTCCGCAGACCCGAGCAGTACAACAAGGCTGTCGGGAGTGACGTCCATATCAAGACATTCAGCAAGATCGCGGATGAGAAGCATCACCGTGGTCGACTGACCGCGGTAGACGACGATGGGATCGTCGTGTCGATCGATGGCGACGAACGTCGGATCGAGATGGCCGATGTCGCGTCGGCGCGTACCGTGTTCGTTTGGGAAAAGGGTGCGAAGCCCGGCAAAAAGGCGTAGGAAGAGGCAACGATGGACTACAACCTATTAGACGCGTTGGAGCTCCTGGAGAGGGAGAAGGGTGTCCCCGCGGACACGATCCTCGACGCGCTCGCAAACGCACTCGTCTCCGCGTACAAGCGCACCCCCGGCGCTGCGGAGGAAGCACGCGTCACGATCGACCCGGACACCGGCGAGATCCTCGTCTATGGCCAGGAACTCGACGAAGATGGCAACGTCGTCGAAGAGTGGGCTGACACGCCGGACGACTTCGGTCGGATCGCCGCTCAAACAGCGAAGCAAGTCATCATGCAGCGCCTTCGCGACGCCAAGCGCGAACAGGTCTTCGAAATCTACGAAGGCCGCGAAGGTGATCTCATCACAGGCATCGTGCAGCAATCCGATCACAGGTACGCCATCCTCGATCTCGGCGATGCCGAGGCGATCATGCCGTCATCTGAACGGATCCCGTACGAACGCCTCGAGCGTGGTAACCGGGTCAAGGCATACATTCTCGAAGTGCGCGGCGAGGGCAAGGGCCCGCAGATCGTTGTGTCGAGAAGTCATCCCGAGTTCATCCGTTCCCTGTTCGAACTCGAGGTTCCGGAGCTCGTTGACGGTGACGTGGAGATCCGCGTCATCGCCCGTGAACCGGGCCACCGTACGAAGATCGCCGTGGCATCCAACGATCAGAACGTGGATCCCGTGGGAGCGTGCGTCGGAGCAAGAGGCTCTCGCGTTCGGCAGGTCGTGAACGAACTACGCGGTGAGAAGGTGGACATCGTCGAGTGGCGCGATGACACGGAAGGCTTCATCGCTGAGGCATTGAGCCCGGCCAGGGTCAAGGAAGTTCGCCTCGACGAGGACGAACGGACCGCCGAGGTCGTTGTGCCGGATCACCAGCTGTCGCTGGCTATCGGTAAGGAGGGGCAGAACGCCCGGCTCGCCGCAAGGCTCTCCGGTTACCGAATCGACATTCGATCAGAGAGCCAGGACCTTGGCCTCGACATCGAGGAAGATGAAGAGCGGGGCGCCCCTGAGGTCGAGGCAGTCGCTGAAGAGATCATCGCGGATGAGGTCGAGGTGGCTGTGGATGCCGATCTCGAAGTCGATACTGAAGAAGTACCCGCGCCGGCTGAGGAGGACGAGATCGTCGCCGAGGTCGTCGTTGAGGAAGAGAACGAGGAGAACTGAGTGGCGAAGCAACGGGTCTACGAGCTCGCACGGGACCTTGGCCTGGAATCCAAGGATGTGCTTGAGCGCGCCCAGGAACTCGGAGTCGAGGTGAAGACAGCCTCGTCCGGTCTGGACGAAGATTCGGTCGCGCTCGTCCGACTGTCGTACACGGAAGACGCCAGTCCCGAGGTTGAGGAGGAAGCTGCCAGCGACCAGCTGCCGGCTGCCAGCTCAGAGGCTGAGGTCGAGGTCGAGGCCGAGAGTGAGGCTGAGGCTGAGGAAGAAGCCGCCGGTTCAGAGTCCGAAGAAGCAGACGAAGAAGAAGCTGCACCTGGCGACGACAAGGTGCTCCTTGTCGAAGTTGGCCTCACGACTCACGAACTCGCTCGCATGATCCAGACGCGGACGGTTCTCATCGTCCAGGCGCTCATGGAGATGGGCGAGATGGTTCCTGCAGACGGGACGATCCCCACCGATGCGATCGAGGAGCTCGGCCGCAAGTTCGGATACGACCTTCTGGTGGCCGAGAGCGAAGAAGAACTGGTCGAAGAAGATCAAGGGCCGACGCATCACATCGTTGAGTACGAGGACGATCCGGCGAGCCTGAAGCCGCGGCCCCCTGTGGTCACGGTGATGGGTCACGTTGATCATGGGAAGACCCAGCTTCTCGACACGATCCGAAATGAGAACGTCGTCGAGGGTGAGGCCGGCGGCATCACCCAGCACATCGGTGCCTATCAGGCGACAAGCGGGGGCAACCCGATCACGTTCATCGATACCCCCGGTCACGAGGCGTTCACAGCGCTGCGTGCACGTGGGGCGAACGTCACCGACCTTGTCATCCTCGTGGTCGCCGCAAACGACGGTGTGATGCCTCAGACGGTCGAAGCTATCGACCATGCTCAGGCAGCGGAAGTTCCGATCATCATCGCGATCAACAAGATGGACCTCGAGACGGCCGACCCGTATGCCGTTCGGGGCGCTCTGACCCAACACGGGATCGTCGTCGAAGACCTCGGCGGCGACATTCCGGCGGTTGAGGTATCTGCGCTGAAGGGCACAGGTGTTGAGGACCTTCTCGAGATCGTCGGCCTCGTTGCAGAGGTCGAAGAACTCACTGCCAATCCGACCGCACCGGCCGTTGGGACCGTCATCGAAGCCCAGCTCGAAGTTGGACGGGGACCGGTCGCTACCGTCATCGTCCAGCGGGGCACGCTGAAGAAGGGTGACGCGGTCGCATGCGGCACCGTATCCGGGCGTGTCCGAGCCATGTTCGACGAGCAAGGCAATCAGATGAAGAGCGCCGGCCCGAGCACACCGGTGCTCGTCTCCGGATGGGGCGAAGTCCCGCTCGCCGGAGACATGTTCCAGGTCGTGAAGAACGAGCGTGCAGCCCGCAAGATGGCCGAGGCGGAGGTCGCCAGGAAACGGGCGGTTGAGCTCTACGTACCGTCAGCAACGGAACGACTCACCCAACTCCTCGAGACGTTGAGAACCGCCGACCACGCAGAACTGCGGATCATCGTGAAGGCCGACGCTCATGGATCGCTCGAGGCCATTCGCGAGGCCGTCGGCAAGATCTCCCGCGAGGATGCGTCGGTCTCGGTCGTCCACGGTGCCGTCGGAGGCATCACGGCGAACGACGTCATGCTGGCTGAGGCTTCGGAAGCGGTGATCTACGGATTCAACGCGAGACCGGACGCATCAGCCCGCGCTGCGGCAAAGAAAGCCGGAATCGAGATCCGGACCTTCGCGATCATCTATGAACTCCTCGACGATATCGAGTCGTTGATGGTCGGCGAGCTGTCACCGGACGAAGTCGAGACGTTCCTCGGCGTCGCCCAGGTCCGGGAGACCTTCCGCTCACCACGCTTCGGTTTGATCGCCGGCTGCTACGTGACAGAAGGAATCATCAACCGCAACGCTCGCGCCCGCGTCGTACGCGACGGGGTCGTTGTGCACGATGGGAACGTCTCCTCGCTGCGTCGATTCAAAGAAGACGTGCAGCAGGTTCAGACCGGCTACGAGTGCGGCATCGGGATCGCGAATTTCCGGGATGTGAAGGAAGGCGACACGATCGAGTCCTACGACGTCAAGGAGATCGCCAGGACCTGATCCCGCCGTCACCGACTCGGGAGGCGCAGGATGCACGTCGGAGCTTCGCGGATCGAGCTGCGGATTCGAGGCATGCGGTCGCTCAAGGAGAAGCGCAAGGTGGTGAAGAGCATCATCGCCGAGATCGGGCGGGCATACCCGGTAGCCGTGGCGGAGGTCGATCACCAGGATCTTTGGCAGCGTGCCGACCTGGGTGTCGCTGTGGTATCGGGTTCGCCCGGTCATGTCGACAGGATGCTGACAGCGATCGAGATCGATCTCGAACGTCGTGCTGAAATTGAGATTCTCGGTATCACTCGCTCGAATCTCGAGGAGGAGGAACGATGAGCCGTCCCGACAGCCCGCGGATGCGCAAAGTCAACGAACTACTCAAGGAGGTCATCGCAGATGCGGTGACCGACCTGAAGGATCCCGGCATCGGATTCCTGACGATCACGGGAGTCAACGCCGCTCCCGACCTGCGGAACGCCTTCGTCTTCTACTCCGTGCTCGGGTCTGACGAGGAGGTCGAGGCGACGGGGGAAGCACTCACAAGGGCGGCTCCTCACATCCAGGGCGTCGTCGGGCGTCAGGTTCACATGAAGTACACGCCGAAGCTCACGTTCCGGGTCGACCCCGCGATCGGCGAAGGACTCAAGATCGACCGGTTGCTCCACGAACTCGAGACCGAGGAAGAGGATCCTGATGCCGCCGACTGAACAGGTATGGCAGCAGGCGATCGAGGAGATCGGCCGCGCACAGCGGATCGGCATCGTCGGCCACGTGCGACCGGACGGCGACGCTCTCGGTTCCATGGTTGCCCTCGCTCTAGCGGCGCGCAACGCGGGCAAGGATGCGGTGGCATCGTTCGGAGAGCCGTTCGTCCTAGGGGATGAATTCCGATTCCTCGATCAGACCGTTCTCGTACCTCCCTCCGAGTTCCCCGATGATCTGGATCTTGCGATCATCTGCGACACAGGAGTTCTGGATCGTGTCGGTTCTGTCGGACCTGCCATCCAGGGAGCCAGCCGAGTCCTCGTGATCGACCACCACGTTACGCCGGGAACGATCGGCGACGTTCGCGTCGTCGACCCGGATGCTGCAGCCACGACACAGCTCGTGTTCGAACTCTTGCAGCGTCTCGGGTGGGAGATCAGCCGACCGATCGCAGAAGCCCTCTATACGGGCCTGGTGACGGACACCGGGAGATTTCAGTACTCATCCACGAGCCCCGCAGTGCACCGTATTGCGGCGGAGCTCCTCAGTGCCGGTGTTGAGCCGGCGCCGATCGGCCAGCAGCTGTACGAAGAAGCACCCTTCGGCTACTTCAAAGTGGTGTCTCGTGTCCTCGGCCGGGCTCGGCTCGTGGAAGAAGCGGGTCTTGTTTGGACGACGCTGCAGCGCGATGACCTCCGGGAGGCAGGGATACCGTGGGAAGCCGCCGACGCTCTGATCGACCTCGTCCGTCTCGCGAGAGAAGCGGGCGTGGCGTGTCTGCTCAAGGAGACGAAGCCCGGGGTCCTGAAGGGGAGCCTCCGCTCTCGCGGCGAGGTCGACGTCGCTGAAATCGCAGCCTCTTTCGGCGGCGGAGGGCACCGGAACGCTGCAGGGTTCACTTCCGAGTTGGGAGTCGAGGACACGATCGAACGGATCGTTGGCCTTCTGACATGAAACGGCCCGGCATCGGCGACGGGTTCCTGCTCGTGGACAAGGAACAGGGCTGGACCAGTCACGATGTCGTGGCGAAGGTGCGTGGCATCGTGGGCGGGAAGGTCGGCCACGCCGGGACGCTCGATCCGATGGCCACCGGTCTCCTCGTGCTCGGCCTCGGTCGAAGCACCAGGCTGTTGCGCTTCGTCCAGGGGTTCGAGAAGGAGTACCAGGCCACGGCCATGTTCGGTGTGGCGACCGACTCGCTCGACGCAGATGGGGCGATCATCGACCGATCCCCGCTCCCGGTGGAAGTGGCCGACCTGGAATCGGTGGCCGAGCGATTCCGCGGTTCGATCCTGCAGATCCCGCCGATGGTGTCGGCCAGGAAGGTCGAGGGGAAGCGCCTCTACGAACTGGCGCGGGCCGGCAAAGTTGTTGAGCGTGAGGCCCGGCCGGTCGAGATCTACTCGCTCGTCTTCACCGATCTTGCGCCGTCCGACTATCCCGAGGTGTCGTTCGACGTCGTCTGCAGCACAGGCACGTACGTGCGCACGCTCGCCGACGATCTTGCCAGAGCGCTCGGTGGCAGGGCCCACCTCACGAAGCTCCGCAGGGTTCGGAACGGGACCATCACCGTCGCAGACGCAGTGAGCGTCGATCAGATCGAAGCCGCCGAAGCCGACGGCTCGATCGAGTCCCTCGTCATCGACCCCGCAGCGGCGCTGTCAGACATCCCCGGCATTGACGTAGAGCCGTCGTACGTACCGGGGATCCGCAACGGTGCGGCCATCCCGACGTCCACGCTCCTGGGCGACGCCGAGGTACCGGATCAGGGGTTTGTTCGACTGCTGAGCGACGGAATGATGCTCGGTGTCTACCGCATCGACGGGTCCACCGTGAAGCCGGAGGTTGTCACCGCATGATCATCTATCAGGGCGATCCCTCGGCGTGGGATGCACCGTCGGACGGATCGGCGGTAGCGATCGGCGTATTCGACGGCATGCACCTCGGGCATCGACGAGTTCTCGAATCGCTCGGCGATGCTGACACAGGCCTCACCAAAGTCGCGATGACGTTCAGCACCCATCCCGCGAGTGTGTTGTCTCCCGATGGTGCACCCCCACGCCTGAGCACACTCAAACGACGCTTCGATCTCTTCGAGGATGCCGGCATCGATCGGGTCGCTGTGTTGGGGTTCGATGAACAGATGCGAGTCATGGAACCTGAGGATTTCGTTCGACGGTTCCTGATCGAAGGCCTGAACGCACGGTTCGTGGTCGTCGGCGTTGGATTCCGGTTCGGTCGTGGCGCAGCGGGGAGCACCGAGACGCTCGCAGAGCTCGGTCGGCAGCATGGATTCGAAGTCGAGGTGATCGACATCGCATGCGACGATGGCGCAGAGATCCGATCGACGACGATCAGAGAGGCTCTGCGTGGCGGGGACGTCGAGCGAGCAGCGACCATGCTTGGACGGCCGTACGATCTCGAAGGGATCGTCGTTCCCGGTGATGGACGCGGCAGGCAGATCGGGATCCCCACGGCGAACGTTTCGTTCCCCGCGATGCTCACAGTTCCTCGTCACGGCGTGTATGCCGTCAACGCCGTCATCGACGGTGTCGGTCTCCCCGCCGTCGCCAACCTCGGGATCCGTCCAACGTTCGGCGGGGAAGACGAGGTCCTCGAAGTCCACGTCCTGGGGTTCAACCGGGACCTGTACGGCAAGCACATCAGCGTCGAGTTCGTCCGACGAATTCGTGATGAACGTCGTTTCGAATCGGTCGACGATCTTCTCGTCCAGATCCACGCCGACATTGCATCGGCTGTCGACATGTTGAGCGAACAGACCTCTTGACGAAGGGTCGCCGCCCATGCATCGTGGTGGCATCGCCCGCACTCCCCGGGATCGGATCCCACCGTGCCGGGTGTCTTCATCGCCGTCAGTTTCGCCGTTGCGTCGCTCGTCTCCACCGGTTCGACGCATGCCTCCTTCACAACGTCCGTCGTGCCCGCGACCGCAGACGCGATCGGCTCGTCGGTTGCTCCGGGTGACGGACTCGGGCTCTCGCCGTCACCGAGTTCCCGGTCGGGGCAGTCTTCCGGGCAGTCTCCGTTCGCTCCGATCGGCGGGGCCGGGCTTGGGGGAGCGGTGCTCGCCGGCTCCGTCCTCATACGCCGACGTAGCGGAGGTTCCGGGCGTGATCCCGGTCCTCTCTACGTGTACGTCCCCGGGCACGGAGGCGATCCAGACGGCTTTGATGACCTCGCCGGTCGCATCGGTGTGCGTCCCGGCGATGTGCGGGTCTTCGACTACCGCTGGGCCTGGGCATCGAGCGATCCGGTGGAAGCATCTCGATGGGCGCCGACCGGAGACGCTGCCGATGCTCTCGGCGCGTACCTGGCGGCGCTGGAGTCGGATGGGAGGCCGATTTACCTTGTCGGGCACAGCAAGGGCGGAGCGGTGATCACCGAGGTGGTCGGCCGCTGGGACGCCGATCCTGAGATCGGGGTCGACGCAGTGGTCGGAGCTGCGATCCTCGATCCACCGATCGCCTCCGGTCCGCTTGGGCTGCTCCAGAGCATCGGGTGGTTCCACGGCAACACGGCAGATGACGGTCTCTTCGATCCGGTGCGATGCAGTTGGAGTGGTTGCGTAGACATCAGGGATGGCCTCGGGGAACGATCGGGTGTCGAGGTCGTGATCGTCCGAAACCCGGATGCAGGTTTCACGAACTTCTGGGGCCGCCCGGACGATGTACGTGTCTACGATCTCGACGATGGAGGCGGAAGCATGCTTGGCCGCTTCCCGGACCTGCTCGGCATGTGGCAGCGTATGGGCGAGGCCCACAACTCGGTGCTGCACAGCGACACCGTGGCCGATTGCATCGCCTCGGAGGCCCGGTCGGGTGGCTCATGCGACTGGCCGAGGCCGGCGAGCATCGGAGCCCTTTGGGGGAGGGGCACGTCCGGCGCCGGACCGCTCGTTCGCTGAGGTCCTGTCACGGAAAAGTGCTCTTCGGATGGGGGGAGTCTCGGCACGTAGCACGAAGTACGTATGGCGTAGTACGGAGAGGATCAGCGGATAGGCGATCTCGGGGAGGCGCCCGCATTCCTGTCCCGCCGCCGACAGGTGGGGGGACGCGCAACGGCGTCAGCCGGGGCGCAGGGGGGGGGCGTCCTCCAGACGAACACCGACCCCCCTGCTCGTCGCGAGCTCCTCGCGTCCCCCCGTCCTTCGGCCGAGGGGACAGGAAGGGAACGCACCTATCCGCGTGTCCTCGAAGCACGTATTACGTCCTGTTTCGGGGTCGTACTACGTCATACGTCATACGTACTACTGCCCGTTATCTCCCCGGTTCTCGCCGACCTCGCTCATCTCCGAAGTACCGGAAAACGCCTCCACCGAGTCATGTCGCGAAACAATTCGCGGGTGTTCGCTTGTTACACCACGGCGTTGCTATCATCCCGTTTCGGGCAATCGCCCGCGTACTCTGTCGCGAAGGAAAGAATCCTCGTGAACGACACAAAAACAGTCGTTGATGAATTTGGAACGCACACTACGGACACCGGTTCGCCGGAGGTCCAGGTAGCGCTGCTCACTGAACGCATCAACCATCTCACCGAGCATCTCAAGGTCAATAAAAAAGACAATGCCAGCCGTAGAGGGCTGCTGATGATGGTCGGTAAGCGCAGGCGACTCCTCCGGTACCTCAACGATCAAGATGTTGAGCGCTACCGGTCGCTTATCGCGAAACTGGGATTGCGCCGATAGCGCAGACGAGGGCAGCTTTCGGGCCGCCTTCGGCGTATTCGGCGTTCCCACGCATGCAAGCGCGGAAGTTCCAGTTGTCAGTGGATGGGCCTCGGCTCCGTCGAGACCCGCCCACTGCCAATTGGTCTCCGCATCAACGAAGGAGAGATCCAATTGGCTGAGACTGCCATCCGTGGGCTCATCGGTGACGTGGAAGTCGAATTCCGCGCCGGTGAACTGGCCCAACTTGCCGACGGCGCCGTTACGGTGCGCGTTGGAGACACCGAAGTCCTCGTCACCGCAACCGCTTCCACGCGGCTGCGCCCGGGCGCCGACTTCTTCCCCCTGACCGTGGATGTCGAAGAGCGTATGTACGCCGTCGGCAAGATCCCCGGCTCGTTCTTCCGCCGTGAAGGACGCGCTACGGAGAAGGCCATCCTGACGTGCCGCCTCATCGACCGTCCACTGCGTCCCAACTTCCCCGACGGCTACCGCAACGACACACACGTCGTCGCAACCGTGCTGTCGGCCGACCTCATCAACGCATACGACCTTCCTGCGCTCAACGGCGCATCCGGCGCGTTGACACTGAGCTCGCTCCCGTTCGATGGCCCGATCGGCGCCGTCCGACTCGCCCTCATCGATGGGGCATGGATCGCGTTCCCCACCTACGAGCAACTCGAAGACGCCGTCTTCGATCTCGTGGTTGCAGGAAAGCGCAACGAGACCGGTGATGTCGACATCGCCATGGTCGAAGCCGGAGCCACCGAGAACGGGTATCGACTCGTCCAGGATGGCCAGCAAGGCAGCGACGAAGCAACCGTTGCCCGCGGCCTCGAAGAGGCGAAGGGCTACATCGGCACGCTGATCGACATGCAGCTGCAGTTGCTCGAGGCGGTCGGTCCAGCCGATCCCGTCGAGTGGCCCATCAACGAGCCGTACTCGGCCGAGATGTACGAGCGTGTCGAAGCGATCGCCAAGCCGAAGCTCGAAGCTCTCGGCACGATCGCCAACAAGAAGGAGCGGCTCGAAGCCGAGGCAGCGACCAAGGAAGCTGTTCTCGAAGAGCTTGGACTCGATGAGGACGACGAGGACGGCATGAAAGCCGCCAAGAACGCGTTCCGAAGCGTCCAGAAGAACGTCATGCGCTCGCGTGTCGTTGCCGACGGTGTCCGCATCGACGGTCGCGGATTGACCGACGTCCGTGAGATCGACGTCAAGGTTGGAATGATCCCAGAGGGCCACGGGTCCGCCTTGTTCCGTCGTGGGGAGACCCAGGTGCTCAACGTCACCACGCTCGGCATGTTGAAGATGGAGCAGATGCTCGACACGATCTCCATCGAAGACTCGAAGCGCTACATGCATCACTACAACATGCCGCCGTTCGCCACCGGCGAAGCCGGCTTCATGCGTGGTCCGAAGCGTCGCGAAATCGGTCACGGTGCGCTCGCTGAGAAGGCGCTCCTGCCTGTCATCCCGGATGACGAGGAGTTCCCGTACGCGTTCCGCCTCGTCTCCGAGGTTCTGATGTCGAACGGGTCATCGTCGATGGCATCGGTCTGCGGATCGTCGCTCTCGCTGATGGACGCCGGCGTTCCGATCGCGGCTCCGGTCGCAGGAATCGCCATGGGTCTCATCAACCAGGACGGTGAGTTCGTGACGCTGACCGACATCCTCGGCGCCGAGGATGCCCTCGGCGACATGGACTTCAAGGTCGCTGGGACCGAGGACATGATCACGGCGTTGCAGCTCGACACCAAGATCGAGGGCCTCCCCGCTCAGGTGCTCATCGACGCGATGGGCCAGGCGAAGGATGCCAGGATGTTCATCCTCGGCAAGATGACCGACGTGCTCCCCGAGCCCCGTGCTGAGCTTGCCGCTAAGGCTCCGAAGATCGAAGCGATCATGGTCCCGAAGGACAAGATCGGTGAGGTCATCGGACCGAAGGGCAAGACGATCCGTGAGCTCGAAGAAGAGACCGGTGCGAAGATCGAGATCGAAGACGACGGAACCATCCGCGTCGGCGCTCCCGATACGACATCGCTCGAACTCGCCAAGGAGCGGATCCTGGCCATCGGCTACCCGCCGGAGGCGAACGTCGGTGAGACGTATGAGGGCGAAGTCGTGAACATCACGAAGTTCGGCGCATTCGTCAACATCCTCCCCGGACGTGACGGCCTGTTGCACATCTCGAAGATCGGTGGCGGAAAGCGTATCGACAAGGTCGAGGACGTACTCGCCCTCGGTGACAAGGTCGACGTCGTGGTCCGTGAGATCGACGATCGCGGCAAGGTCAGTCTCGACCTCGCCAGCTCACCGGCACCGTCCGATGACGGTGGCGCCTCGGAGCCGAAGAGCGACGATCGTCGCTCGGACCGCAACGAGGGACGCCGTGACGGCAACCGTGATCGCAATCGTGACCGTGGCGGACGTGACCGCGGCGGTCGTGACCGTGGTGGACGCAATCGTGACAACGATCGTGGAAGCAGCGGTGGTGGCGAGGCCAAGCCTGGCCGTACCGTCGTGTCGTTCGAAGATGACTTCGAAGGTGACGCCTCCTAGAGACGCCATCCAGAAACGAAAGCAGAGGAGCCCCGGGCGAATGTCCGGGGCTCCTCTTCGTTCGAGAGCGGTGGGTGTGTTCTTGTGACACTCGGCGGCCAAGAGGCCCTTGACGATGTGGGGAGGAATTGCCACTATTGAGGTGCGGATGGTGACATCAGACGACGACAGGAGTCCTGATGATCCGACCGATTCGCCTGCGATGGTTCCTCCCCTTTGCCGTGTCGGCACTGCTGATGGCTTCGTGCAGCGACACGGAAGGTGGCAGTTCTAGCACGACGTCAACACAGTCCACCGGTATGACGCAAGCAGCGACGACGACCCTGCCGGAGGTGACCGCGCCGGTCTCACCCATCATGATCATGCACGTCGGCGAAGGGCTCACACAGGGTGAGGTGGGCACCAGCACCTACCGCTGTTTCCTCGACATGATGCTCAACGATGCCGGAGTCGCATTCGACTTCGTCGGCACCCGCCAGAAGCCTATGAACGGGGATGTGGATGACTACGGCTGTCCAGCGGACTTCGATCCGGACCATGAGGCATGGTTCGGAGCCATAGCCGGCGGCATGGAGACGCAGAAGATGACGGAGAGCGTGGGGGCACTCCAACCGGATGTCGCGCTCATCCAGCTCGGTGGCACCGACGTTTGGCGTCAGAAGGACCCCGTAGGCGCCGCCGAGAGACTCGAGCTGTTCATTGTCGGCCTGCAGGCGGCAAACCCTGATATCACCCTTCTGGTCGCCTCGTTGATCCCGTGCCGCACGCCGCTCTCGTGGTGCACCGACGATTACCCCGTCTTCAACGGCGCCATCGCATCGTTTGCCAGCCTCTCAACAGACGACTCGACGGTGATGTTCGTCGACATGCACACCGGAATCAGCCCAGATCTACTCCGATCCAATAACCTGAGCTTCACCGACGCCGGTGACGAGATCATGGCGGCCCGTTGGATGGACGCACTCGAGGAGGCCGGTGTCATCACCACAAGCAGTTGACAGCCAACACGACGGCCGCACCCCCCCCCTTGTACTCAGGGGTGGGTAGGTCCTGTCGCTAGGGCCTCATGCGGGTAATCCGTTTTGCGTTTCTGGAACGACAAAATCTCTGGCTTCTGGATAACGCCACGGTCAATGACGACAGCGCGTCGAATCGTCTCGTTCTCGTTCCAGGCGTCCCGGCCTTCCAATACGGTCGGTAGATGAACGAGCAGCGGTGCTGAGATCGACCGGGAGGCGCTCTCCCAGAGGTAACTGGGTGTGTGGTCCACGGCGTAGTAGTCAATCGATCCGATCTTGAACATTGGGTCATCGAAGGTGGTCGGCTTAGCGAACGAGAATCCCATGCCTTCGTCGCAGCTGACATCGATGATGAGACAGCCCCGCTTGAGGCGTGTTATCTCCGCCGCGGTGACGAACATCATCGGTTGATCAGGGTTCTGGAAGATTCCGTTGACGATGATGTCGGCCTCGCCGAGCAGGTCGAGAAAAGGTCGTTCTGTGCCGTCGCGCGTCACGACCACGTGCCGCTCACCGCCCTCGGCGTTCGATCGTAAACGAACATATTCACAATCGAGCACCTCCTCTCGCACTTCGTGATCGGGGCGTTGGATGCAGATGGTGATGTCTCTGAATCCGCGAGCCTTGAGTGCGTAGATCGCTCCTCTACTCACCGCACCGAAGCTGATAATGACGGTCTTGCGCTGGTCTCCGTAGTGGCCGTCGATGCCTCTCAATTGCAGTGCATGCAACACAGCGCTGTAGCCCGCCAACTCGTTGTTCTTGTAGAACGTATGCCTGCCGACCTGTCCATCGGGTCCCCAAACGAACATCTCCTCGAACGCGATCAGCGTCTGCCGGCGATCGATCGCTACCTGGGTCAGAGCCTGCTGCTGAACACAATGTGGCCAGCCCCACAGGACACCGCCTTCACAGAGAGTTTCGAGGTCCTCCACGACGGGCTTCGGAAGCACGACCGCGCCGAGATCCGCCAGTAGCTCGCGCCGTGTCGCGATTCCACCAGTCTGCCGAGCGATCTCCTCATCCGAAATACCGAATGGTGCTCCGTAACCCTTCTCGAAGATCAGCTGGCGCCGCACCGATTCCGGTAAGCGTGGCAGATGATCCGGATGGATCGGAATACGCCTCTCGTTGGCCTTCTGTGATGACCCGATGACTCCAAGTTTCAGCACTGAGTTCCTCTCTCTGCCACAACCTGTGGCTCGCTACAAACGCTAGGCCAATCCGGCCTCCACACATCACCCTATCCCTCGGTCGAACCCTGGATAGGCGATATCACGCATTCGGGCTCATACCTAGCAACCCGACGATCGCCTTGAGATGATCCGACTCATCAGATACGGGCCTCGTTCGGGGTCCGAGGATCTGGATGCTCCCGCCGTTCTTCGAACTGTTCAACAGCCAATGTCGCCGACAAGCGACAATCGCACAGCGCGTATACCCGGCATCCTGCTCGGCCTGGCGAGACCGCTCACAGGGTGCATGAGTGCCTCGTTATGGGCGGGGGTTGGGTGGGCCGCCGCTCCCGCCTGGTCGTTCGGTTAGCCTCACAGCCACGATGCCAAACCCGAACGCTGCACCCGACTACCAGCAGAACGGCATCGAACGGCTACTCCTCAGACCGGGGTGGACGTTCAAGGGACTCCATCCGTTCTCCATCGCACCATGGCAAACCTGGTCCCTCGCACTCCTCGCTCTCATCATCACCGTCCTCCTCCTCTGGGTCTTCTAGGAACGAGTCGAAGACTTGATCGACCTCACCGACTGATCCTGCGCTATCCCGACTTCGCTCGTCGTTGAGCAAAGCCGGTCAGTGGAAGATCTACTGCCCGTATGTGCCTGATATTGGCGGGTGGGTTCGTGCCTAGGTCTGGCGGTCCATCAACACGAAGTCTTCGGCTTTGGTGAAGTCGGCCGGTGGCTCGTCGGAAACCAAGACGTTCAGGGCTTCTTCCTGGGAGACCAATCGCGGCGAGTCGAGTCTGTGCTCTTCGCCGTCTATTCGGAGAGTGGCGGTTT
>JAOZMA010000244.1 GCA_029934555.1 Acidimicrobiia bacterium
TCGACGGCGGGTGCACGGCCTTTCTCACATGCAAGACATGTGAGAAGTAGTCGGTTGTCGGTCATCGGTAGTCGGTAGTCGGTATCCGACATGACACGACTACTTCACAGCGAATCCACTTGTTCCATACCGAATACTGAGTACCGAGTACCGACTACCTCTTCACCAGAATCGCTCCCCATACGAAGCCCATCGGACCCATTCGCCAGGTGTCTACGAGATGGAGCGGGGACGAGCCGAGCAGCACCTCCGGCGGCGGATGCTTGTCGAGGGTTCGGTGGAGATAGGCGTACTCCTCACGAGCACCGATCGTCATCCCTGCCAGCGGGAGCGCCACCGACGTCCCTGCACGATGGATAGAGCTCTTGACCGAGCCTTCCGGTCGACCGAGGTCCACCACTCCGAACCTCCCACCCGGCCGGAGGATGCGGTGCACTTCCGCCAGCGTCTCGTCCACCGAATCGAGGTTCCGGAAGACGTATGCGGAGAAGACGGCGTCGAACGAGTTGTCGGCGAACGGAAGCCGCTCACCGACTGAGACGACCCTCTTCCCTGCATCGTCGAGGGCGAGCATCTCGGGAGATGGGTCCAAAGCCACGATCTCTCGATCTCCGAATGCAGCGTTGGCGGCACCGGTGCCCGCACCCAGATCGAGGATGCGTCCCTTCGGTAGTCGATCGATAGCGGTCAAGCGCCACGCCTGGTCACGCCCCAACGAGAGTATCGAGTTCAGCCGGTCATACCTCCCAGCGATGTCGGTGAAGACGGTGCCGTTAGACATGGGATGCTTCGCATCGTTGTAGTCCGTAGTCCGTAGTCCGTAGTCCGTATGGACCCGGATCAGCACTGCTCGGATACTGAGTACGGAATACGGAATACGGAATACACCCGGGGGCGGAGCCCTCGGGTTCAATCAATGACATCGAAACCCGTGTAGGGGCGGAGGGCTGTCGGGATGATGATGGTTCCATCGGCCTGCTGATGGTTCTCTACAACGGCGATCAGGGCTCGACCCGTTATCGCCGTGCCGTTCAACGTGTGGACGAGCCTGTTCTTGCCGTCTTCGTCCTTGAAGCGGATCTTGAGACGGCGAGATTGGTAATCGGTCGTGTTCGACGTCGACGTGATCTCCCTATACCGCTCCTGCCCCGGGAACCAGGCCTCGATGTCGTACTTCTTCGCCGCCGGCGCACCGAGATCACCCGCTGCCACATTCACGACCCGGTAGGGGATCTCAAGTGCCTGCACCAACTCCTCTTCTCTTGCGAGCAGGAAGTCGTGCTCTTCACGGGATCGGTCTGGATGCACGAAGCTGAACATCTCGACCTTATCGAACTGGTGGACACGGAACATTCCCCGGGTGTCTTTCCCATAGGTCCCGGCTTCCACTCTGAAGCATGTCGAGAACCCGGCGTACCTGATCGGCAATTCTCCCGGGTCCATGATCTCGTCGGCGTGCATCGCTGCGAGGGGAACCTCGGACGTGCCGACAAGGTAGAGGTCATCCTCCTTGATCGAGTAGACCTGGTCGCGCTCGGCGGGGAAGATCCCTGTTCCGAAGAGTGCCTGCTCACGAACCAGCACGGGTGGAATCACAGGAGTGAACCCATGGCCGTCGAGTTCATCCATGGCCCATCGGACCATCGCCATCTCCAGGAGCGCGAGTTTCCCCTTCAGCATCCCGAATCGACTTCCGGAGATCTTCGTAGCCCTCTCCATGTCGATGATCCCAAGAGCGGCACCGAGGTCCACGTGGTCCTTGGTCTCGAAGTCGAAAACCCGGGGCTCGCCCCAACGAGTGATCTCGATGCTGTCGTCTTCTTCCAACCCATCGGCCGCACTGTCGTCGGCGAGGTTCGGCAGGGTCACCCACTGGTCCATGAAACGCTGGTCAAGCTCGTCGGCCTCTGCCAAACGGGCCTTGTATCTGGCGGACAACTCTCCGGCTTCGGCAATTGCGGCCGCTTTCTCGTCACCGCTCAGTGAAGCGATCGACTTGCCGACATCTTTCTGACGGGACCGCATCCCCTCGGCCTCAACACGCGCCGAGCGACGGTCGACGTCGAGTGCAGCGAGGGCAGGGACGTCGAGTTCAACACCGCGACGCATCAGGGCTGCCGCGATGATTTCCGGGTTTTCGCGAAGGATTCCAACATCGATCATGGTCGGATGCTACCTACCCATGGCGTTGGCGACTGCACGGTCCTCTTCCGGGGAGAGCATCTCGCTGCCGACACCGTCCCGTATCTCTTTCGTGAAGAAGAGCGTCTCCTCACGAGACACGAGGATCGACAGCACGACGCCATCCCCGGACTCACTGAGGAGTGCCATCGAGCGCGAGAGTTGGCCAGCGATGTTCCCGAAAGCGTCATATGAGACAACAGCCGTCCGCGTCACGGCGAACGGAATACGAGCCTCGATGTTCTGTACGCGCTGGTCCATGACGCTCAAGCCCGCCTCAACACGATTGAGCCGGGCCGACGTCGCTTCGATCAGGGTGAAGACGTTCCCATCCTTGGGCACAGCGTCGACCTGCTTGCGGATCTGCTGAAGCTGAATCGTCTGCCAGATCGCCAACACGACGACGAGCAGAACGATGACGATGAAGAGCCAATCACTCACGTGTTCTCGTTCTGATAGAAGACCATGCGCCACTCATCGTTCTCGGAGTCCTCGTCCTTGTCAACCTCGGCGCTGATCACGAGCTCGTACAGGCCCCCCGGCTGGAGTTGAAGTGTATCGAAGACGAGGGTCGTGGCCTGTCCCGGATCGAGGTTGGCGACCGTCTGTCTGACCTCCACGGGTTGTTCCGAACCGTCGGTCGGGATAAGTTGCAGGTCGACGCTCACCTGTTGTTCGGGTTCGTTCCCCTGGTTCGCCACGACGGCCTGAACGATGAACTGCTCACTGTGTGGGACGACAGGAACGTTGTTTCGCTCGCCAAGCGGCTCCGGGTCGGTGATCGCCGTAACGGCGATGTCGTGAAGCTCTCCGAGTTTGTAGACAGAGTTCAATCGGAGGGTGACGATCTGCGCGTCGTACTCGATCGATCGTTCCTCGCTCGTGAACGCGACCACATCGATGTCGCCGACGGGGACCTCGTCGTCGAGACCGTCGACCGCGACCAAGAACTGGCTGTACGCGAGATCACCGAGTCGGAGGAAGTCGAACGACTCCTCCAGGAGTTCGGTGCCGCCGGCCTCAGCGGATCCGTCAAGAACGAGCACGATGGCGTCATCGAGGAGTTCGATCCCGCTGATCCACGATCCCGTCGCAGCGACGAGATAACCGTGGGCTTCTCCAGCATCGACGGGAACGTTGGCCTCGGAGAGGGTCTCGACAGAGCCCTCGGACGACACCCGGAGAGCCTCCAACCGCCTCATCACTTCGGGCCGTTCGACGTCGGTGACCGTCACGAAGAGAGTCTCCAGATCGTCGGCAGTCTCGACCTGTTCTGCGGCGACCTGTTGGGCTACCGCCAGATAGTCAGCGATATCGCGCGCGTCGCTCCGGCGGCGAACCGCTAACACAACAATCGAGATGATGATCAACGCAACAAGGAGCACCAGCAACCAGCGTCTGCGCCGCTGCTGACGGACCGGCGTGTAGGAGGGATACGCCATAAGTGTGGGCGAGGGGGGACTTGAACCCCCACGAGTGTTACCTCACAGATACCTGAAACCTGCGCGTCTGCCATTTCCGCCACTCGCCCGTGGGTGCGAAAGGCTAACACGAGCCGTGGATAGCTCCCTGGAGTGGTCGGTAATCGGTAATCGGTAATCGGTCGTCGGTCGTCGGTCGTCGGTCGTCGGTCGTCGGTCGTCGGTCGTCGGTC
>JAOZMA010000245.1 GCA_029934555.1 Acidimicrobiia bacterium
GATCGCCGAGCGTCAAAGATCATGCCCGGATCGTCGATCGAGGGTCTGGAATCGGTCGTACCCGTGTCGTACGGTGCCCACATGGTCATCGACGTCACCCGGCCGGGTCATCACCTCGGCCGCACGCCGGCCAACAAGGGCCAGACCTTCCCCGCCGAAGTGCTTACGCCCGACGAGGTGCGACGCCTGCTCGCTCAGTGCTCGGCGACGTCGAGCACCGGGACCCGGTATCGGGCGCTGATCACGATGATGTACCGCGCCGGTCCGCGGTGCAGCGAGGCGCTGGCGCTACGACCCAAGGACGTTGACCTGCGGGCCGGGTCGGTCACGGTGCTGCACGGCAAGGGGGACCGGCGTCGGACCGTCGGCATCGACCCGGGAGCGGGTCGGATCGTCGAGGCCTGGTTCGAGTACCGGCGGCGCCTCGACCTTCCCCGCGACGCTCCGCTGTTCTGCACGCTGCGGGGGAACCCGATCCCGCCGTCGCAGATCCGGACGCTTCTGCCCCGTCTCGCCCGCAAAGCCGGTGTCGACAAACGGGTGCATCCGCACGGGCTGCGACATACGCATGCATTCGAACTGATGATGGAAGGAGTGCCGATGCCGATCATCCAGAGCCAGCTCGGTCATGCCTCGTTGGCGACCACCGACACATACCTCGCCCATATCGCCCCGAAGCAGGTGATCGAGACGATCCGGAAGCGGGAGTGGATGATGTGAAGGATAAATGAATCGGTGCGAACGGCAACGTCACCAGCTCTCGTTGGGGAACCGTCACATTTCAGCTTTGATGTAGGTATCACACATGACCCCAATAAACGCCAGATATAGAAAGGTATTGTGTTTTTTGTGTTTGGAGGTACAGTGTTGAACATGAGATCGGTCAAGGCGGACACGATAATCGAGAACGACAAGGCGGCTCTCGTCGACATGTTGACAACGGGCGAGGCCGCGCGGTTGCTCAACTCGTCCAGACAGCATGTGGTCGATCTCTGTGATCGCGGGGATCTGCCCTTCGTGACGGTCGGCACCCATCGCCGGGTGCGACGTGCCGATGTTGAGAGCTTGCGCGACCGAACGCTCCGACTGACTCGCGATCAGCGTCGAAGCCTCTGGCTCGCGTTCGGTGTTGCCGGCCGCGTCGTTATGGATCCCCGGGGCACTCGATCGATTGCGCTCCGAAACCTGGAGGCGATGCGCAAGAGTGCTCGAGGTCAGGCGCGCTCTTGGCTGGACGAGTGGGAGCGTCTGCTCGATGCTTCGACTGAGGATCTGCTTGAGGCGCTGACATCTCGGTCACCTCGTGGTCGCGATCTACGGCAGAATTCGCCGTTCGCCGGTGTGCTCTCTGAAGTGGAACGCGATCAGGTGCTCGCATCCTGGATCGAGCATGAGAGCGGGGGAAGCTAGAGATGAACCGGACCGAACTCGCTCACATCCTGAGGGCGGCTGCGGATATCGCTGGTGATGGTCGCATCCTCGTGATCGGCAGCCAGTCGATCCTGGCTACCTACCCGGCTGATGAGCTTCCTGAGGCGGCCACACTGTCGGTGGAAGCAGACATCGCGTTCTTCGACGACGCCTACAACACCAAGTCCGACAGGGTGGACGGGGCGATAGGAGAGGACTCTCTGTTTCACCAGACGTTCGGCTACTACGGGCAGGGTGTCAGCGTTTCGACCGCCACCCTGCCGGCGGGGTGGGAGGATCGGCTGGTTGATTTTGCCCCGGTCGACAGCGAACCTGCGGAAGGCGTGTGCCTCGATCCTGTCGATTTGGTTGTAGCGAAGCTCGTCGCTGGTCGGGAGAAGGACCTGTCGTTCGCTGAGAGCCTTCTCGCGAGCGGGCACGTGAGTGCGGCTGAGTTGAGGGAGAGAACTCAACTGCTCCGCGTGGTTGGAGGCATCCAGCGACGGGTTCTGAGCTCCATCGATCGGCTCGATCCCGGATAGCGCAGGAACACGAGCATCCGATGTGGGCCACGGGGGATCCTGTATCGGCAATGTTCGTGTCGTGTGGTGTCGGGAGCGGGTGTGGCGCTCAATCCGGTCTTCGCTGTGGCGACATCCCGGCAAACGCCGGGATGGGGGTGTCAACTTGATGTGGCCCCGGTGGAGGTGTCCCGCTCGTTCGAATCGGTTTCACCAGTTCGCGTCGACGATTGCTCTCGGTGTGGGCCGGTCAGGTACCGGCGAGGCCGAAGAACACCGCGATGGAACGTTCGAGTCTGACCATGTCCCGGTCGGCAAGGTGGCCGATTCGCTCACCGAGTTTGGACCGGGGCACGGTCGTGACCTTGTCGACCATCAAGCTGCTCGTCTCTCGCAGGCCGTTCTGATCGTCGGGCACGATCGGGATCCGAATGAGCGGTGCTTCCGTCGGATCGGTGGTGAACGCGCACACGGTCACCGAGTCCGTTGCGTCGAAGTGATCATCCTGGATGATCACTACCGGGCGAGGCTTGCCCGTGTAGCCACTCCCCGCCGCCGCCGTCCAGATCTCGGAGCGTCTCACGCTTCGTCGAGACCGAGCTCGTCGATGAACGCCTGGTCGTCGAAGGCATGCTCACTGACCGCAACGGCGACTGATTGGCTGTGCGCCTCAGCGGAGAAACCCGGAGTGCGGACGTCCGCCACCCACAGCTGGATTGGCCGCATGCCCCGCGCTCTCATCCGCTTCCGGTAGTTGGCCACCCGCTGTGCGGACGAATCGTTCTGTGGTGTTGCCATCTACTCATGTTACATGTAACGGAGCCGTCTTGGAACCCCCAAGATGTCAATCTGCAACCATGGATGCCGTGACGGATCACAAAGCGATCATCGCGAAGGTCACCGGCCGGGTTCAGGGCGTCGGCTACCGCTACACGGCGGTGCACATGGCGAACGAACTCGGCCTAGTGGGCTGGGTGCGCAACGTCCGGGATGGGTCGGTCGAGACTCGAGCTCAGGGCGACGAGCGGGTGCTCGAACAGTACGTTGCGTTTCTCGAGCAGGGGCCGCGGGCGGCGCGAGTCCGCTCGGTCGACGTCCATCCCGTCGAACCCGATCCCTCACTGGACGCGTTCAGAGTACGCAGCTGAACTTCCATTGGATGGGACATGCCGGCACCGCGGTCCCTCTCAACGACTCAACCCGTCGAGTCGGGCCCGGGGCCCCACAAGGCGATCGTTGAAGCAGCGAAGAAGACGACGAGGATCAGGTTGAAGAAGCCGCCCACGATCACGATCCAGACGCTCCCCGACAGAGACGTGCTGATGAGTCCCTGGAACAGGAACGGGATGAGCGGAAAGAAGAGGATCATCCACCTCGGATACAGCGTCTTCCTGCTCCACACACGGGTGATGAAGACGTAGGAAAGGAGCGCGAAGATCGGGTAGATGAGCAGCCGGAGGGTGTTGTTGGCCTGCACGGCGAGGGCCGTCGCTGTCTCCATGTCGATCTGATATCCGACCGACAACCTCGCCGACGTCGCGATCGCGATGTAAGCGCCGTGCACGATCCCGTAGGCGATGAAGATCGCAACGAAGCACGCTGTGACCGTGTTCCTGGCGAGCGCCGTGGTGGTCTTGAAGGCCTGGAACACCTGGCCTGCTCCAACCACATAGAGCCAGGTTCCAACGAGGCCAACGACGCCGCTGGCGATGATCCTCGCGTCGGATGCACCGCCCATATTCAGCTTCAGGTCCGTCCCCGCCGAGCTGTAGTAGAAGAGCATGTCTCCGGCGAACAAGGCCAGCCCTCCGAGCACACCTGCCAGCCCCATGATCCGGAGCCAGGAACGATCGATCTCCACGTGTACTCCTCGGTTGTGTTGCCA
>JAOZMA010000246.1 GCA_029934555.1 Acidimicrobiia bacterium
CATCTTGCGGTAGAGATCGACGAGATCGTCCTTCGTCAACCCAAGGCCGAAATGGTCGATGTGGCTATCGAATCCGGTGGTCACGGCGCCCCTCTCACTTCTCGCTCGACCGTTGTTTGAAACGGGACTCTCCGGCCTGGTCGATTCTTTGCTGTGCGAAACGCACCGCCGCATCATGCGTGTTCACGCCGTCACTATCTGCGGACTCGAATACGGCAACGAGGTTGTCGTGGATCCGGTCAACCATCTCTCCGGCCCGTTCGGCCGAGTAGCCGCCGGTCTCAGCCGCGATATTGATGACGCCACCGGCGTTCACGACGAAGTCCGGGGCATAGAGGATGCCCCTATCGACGATCAGGCCGATGTCGCTGTCAACCGCGAGTTGGTTGTTGGCGCAGCCGGCGATCGCAGCACAACGCAGACGAGGGATCGTCTCTTCGTTGATCGTGGCACCGAGGGCGCATGGAGAGAAGATGTCACACTCGACGTCGTAGACCTCGTCGAGAGCAACTGCTTCCGAACCATACGTCTCGACGGCGAAGGCCACAGATTCGGTGTTGGTATCGGTGACAACTGTCTCTGCGCCGGCCTCGGTGAGACGTCGCACGAGATCCATTCCGACTTTCCCAATGCCCTGGACCGCGACGCGGCGGCCGGCGAGATCGGTCGATCCCCAGAGACGCTCTCCGGTCGCGCGAATAGCTGCCATGACTCCGCGTGCGGTGGCAGGGGACGGGTCCCCTGATCCGCCTTGCGCGAAGGGGAGGCCAGAGACCCAGGGGGTCTCTTCGGCGATCAACACCATGTCGTCGGTCGTAGTACCGACATCGGCGGCCGTGACGTATCGGCCGCCGAGGGAGTCAACGACGCGTCCGTAGGCGCGGATCAGATCCTCTGTGCGGAGCGTGGTGGGGTCGCCGATGATCACGGCCTTGCCTCCACCGAGATCGAGGCCAGCGGCAGCGGACTTCAAGGTCATTCCCTTGGAGAGTCGCAGGGCGTCCCTCAACGCCGCCTCTTCGTCGGCATACGGATAGAAGCGGGTCCCACCGAGAGCGGGACCGAGTGAGGTGTCGTGAATAGCGATGATCGTCCGGAGACCGCTCTCGTGGTCAACGCCGAAAAGCACCTCTTCGTGCGACTCGGTTCCGATCGCTTCGAATACTCCCAACACGACTCCTTTCGACGTACCGCCAAGGACACGGTTCGAGACCTGAGACAATTCTAGTTCGGAGGTTCCCTGTCCGTTCCGCAGCCCCCGCCGGTACCATCGCTGCGTGATCAGCACGGCCTATCTCAGAGTTTTCGTTACCGGTGATGCCACCAATGTGGCGTCGCACGACGAAGCGTTCGACGATGAGCGTGTGGTTCGTTCCGATGGTCGATTCCTGTGGGACGAGTCGTTGCGGGAGGACTCCTTCGTCACCGATTGGAACGGTGTCATCTATCTGTGTCCTCGAAACGCCCGTCTCCGGATGGTCGAAGGCGTACTCGCGTTCTCCGGGACCTATCCGAAGATCCCTCTTGTGAGCGAAGACGAGCGTGAGTCGTTCAAGAAGGAGTTGGCCGGTCTCCGCTCGACCGATCGAAAGAGCCACATCCTTGCCTCTTCTTGGCACGTCCCGCTGCGATGGTTCGGTGCGTTCAGCCCATCCGAACGGGAGATCTACGAACGTCGTGATGGTCTGGGAATCCGGTACCGGACGGATCTCGGCGAGGCCGTCGATCGCATCGGATGGGCGGTCCGGGTGCTTGATGGGGCCGGCTTCCCCGCACCGGTCGTCGAACAGGTCCGTGATCTCGAGCGATGGCTCGCCGAGTTCCCTGCCGGATCGATGCTGGAACTCGACTATGCCACCGTGGCGGATCATTTCGCCGATGCGGATCTCACGTTCGACGAGTCGGCTGAGGACGTTCGCCAGAGCCTCGAGGCACTCGAAAGCGGAGACGGTGATGCGTCCCGCACCGCCTATGCGCGGGTCTCCGGTCGATGGGCGGGCCGTCAGGCTCTCACGTTCGCCAACTGACCGACGGGTTCGTGACGGTCTTGAGGCCGGCACTCCCGGTATCCTGAGCGAACCCCCGAGAGGATCGACATCACCAGCGACTACCCGGCTGTGCCCGAACCCGTTTCGTCAGATTCACGTGGCTGGGCCACGGCTGCTCACCTCGTCCCGTTGATCGGACTCAGCTTCATCGGACCGCTCGTCATCTGGCTGGTGAAGCGTGATGAGGATCCGTTCGTTGGATACCACTCTCTTGAGGCGCTGAACTTCCAGATCTCCCTGATCATCTACATGATCGCCTCATTGCTCCTCATGCTCGTCTTGATCGGGTTCATCCTGATCTTCGTCGTCCCGATCTTCGCTTTGGTCGTGATGATCATCGCCGGGATCAAGGCAGCGAACGGTGAGTTCTACCGGTATCCGCTCACGCTGCGGTTCGTCACCGGCTGATGGACGAAGACGCCGCGATCTGGAAGCTGCTCGCCATCTATCTGGTGTGGCTCCTTGCTTCGGTTGCCATCGCCCTGATCGCCGGGCTGCTCGTTGGTGCCATCGCAACAGGCTTCGGTATCGAGTCCCAAACCACGGGCAGTCAGAACCTGATCGCGATCGTGGCGATGATTAGCTTCATCGTTCTGGCCGTCCTCCCGTTCCTGCTCAGACGCCGGATGAGCGACAAGACCGATGAGGAGGAGATTCGTGGTCAGTGACCTGACACCACCCGTTCAGCACGAGATCACGAAGCCATCTCCGCTCCTCGACGAATCCGGGGCACTCGTCCAGATCGGATGGGCGAGGCGACCGCTCCTCGATTGCAACATGGAGATGGCGCACACGGTTGGGCTCCGGCCGCTCCAACGGTTCCGGGCCAAACGCTGGGACTACTACGGGGTCACGACGCCCGAGGGCTACTTCTCTATCACTCTGGCCGACCTGGGCTACGCCGGGTCGGTCTTCGTGTACGTCGTTGATTTCGCCGACGCCTCGTATCACGAGGAATCCGTCACCGTGCCACTGGGGCGGGGGATCACGCTGGCGAGGAACAGCGATACGGGCGATTGCACATACTCGAGCAAGCGTGTCGACGTCGGCTTCTACGTGGAAGACGGTGCGCGTCGCATCAAGGTCCGGTGGGACAAGTTCGATGGTGTTCCCCTCCATGCCGACCTTCGGTTCTCCCTACCGGCAGATCATGAGTCGACGGTCATCGTCACACCGATCCAGGGAGACCGCTTTTACTACAACCGGAAGGTCAACTCCATGCCGGTCGAAGGGACGCTCCGGATCGGCGATGAGACCACTGTGATGAGCCCGGAATCCAGTCTCGGGAATCTCGATTGGGGTCGGGGCGTATGGGAGTACAACTCCTTCTGGGTGTGGGCGAGCGCCTCTGGATTCCTCGGCGACGGACGCAGAGTTGGTCTCAACATGGGGCGTGGATTCGGTGATACGTCGGCGGCGACGGAGAACACGCTGCTGCTCGACGGGCGCATCCACAAGCTCGGAGATGTGGCCATCGACTACGAGGCATCGGACTTCATGCGGCCGTGGCAGATGCGCTCCGAGCGCGTCGATCTCGTGTTCACGCCGTTCGTGGAGCGCGTCGCGGAGACGAAGCTCGTCGTGATCGATTCCGAGGTCCACCAGATGTTTGGACGCTACGTGGGTTCGATCGTCGCCGACGATGGCGAGAGCGTTGAGATCGAAGGGGTCGTCGGGTGGGCGGAGGAGCACCACGCCAGGTGGTGATTACCGCCTTGCTCTCCGACTTCAGAGACGGATGATGACCGCTCCCGA
>JAOZMA010000018.1 GCA_029934555.1 Acidimicrobiia bacterium
TAGCGCCTCGGCGATGGATCGGCTCTGGTCGATCGGGACGGTTCCATCCGCGGTACCGGCGATGACGAGTGAGGGGATCCCGTCGATCTCTCCTCGTTCGATCCGATCGAGGGAAGGATATGCGTCGCGAACGAGCGTACCAACGGGGAGCCACGGGTAGTGGTGGCGCCCCACGTCGGCCAGCGAGGTGAATGGTGATCCGAGAACGAGCGCGTCCGGTGCTTCGATGGACGCCGCTCCGATAGCGACGGCCGCACCGAGCGACTCCCCGAAGTAGACGATTCCGACATCGCCGAGACCCATGCGGCGTGCCGCCGCAACGATGGCCAGGGCATCTGCGGTCAGTCCGTCCTCGCTCGGCGATCCGGGGTTTCCGCCGTAACCGCGGTACTCCCCGAGGATGACGCCGTAGCCGGCCTCCGCCAATCGGTTCCCAAGCGGCACCCGTCCTGCCCGGTTCCCGGCGTTCCCAGGGAACACGATCACAAGGGGTCGGCCGGTCGCTCCATCATCTAGCCGGAGCCAGGCCGAGAGAGTGAGACCATCATCCGATTCGACGTTGAGTTCTTGCCAGGGTGCGGGCGCCGGCCCGGGGTCGGGACCGGGAAAGTAGATGAGTCGATCCTGAAGCATCCACAAACCTCCAACGACGAAACATGCGATAGCCAGGCCGAAGCCGATCACTTTTGCCAGCCTCATACCCACACGGTACCGAATGCGCGAGACTTGGCACATGACCGGGACCGACCTCGCTCTCATCTTCATCCTTCTGGTTCTGCTCGCTGCCGCGATCGTCCTCGGTGCTGCCGAAGCGTCGCTGTTGCGAGTCCAGCGTGTTCGTGTCGAGGTGCAGGCCGCTGCGGGTGACCGTCGGTCCGTGAAACTCCTCGGACTCCTCGATGACCTTCCCCGCGTCTTGAACACCGTGTTGCTGGCCGTTCTCCTGGTTCAGATCGGAGCAGCGACCGTTACCGGTGTGCTCTCCGGACGTCACTTCGGGAATCTCGGAGTCACCCTGGCCTCCATCGCTTTGACCGTGATCCTGTTCGTCTACGCCGAAGCGATACCGAAGACCTATGCGATCCGTCATCCGTACCCAGTGGCACGGGCGACGGCCCGGCTCGTGGCAGGCCTTGCGTGGATACTCCGGCCGATCGTCAGTGTTCTCGTGGCGTTCGCAGATCTGCAAGCACCCGGCACGGGGATCGCCACATCATCGGTCGTAACCGAGGAGGAGTTGCGGAGACTGGCTCTGGACGCTGCCGCAGAGGGATCCATCGACGAGACGGACCGGACGCTGATGGAGAGCGCTTTCGATCTCGGGGATCGAACCGTCGACGAGATCCTCACCCCCAGGACCGAGATCGTCGCTGTGCCGACCGAATCCACGATCCGTGAGGCGCTCGAGATCGCCGTCCACAGTGGCCACCGGAGGCTCCCTGTGTATGAAGGAGACCTCGACGACATACGGGGCATCGTCAGGCTCCAGGATCTCGCCGCGGCCGTGACCGAGTCACCGGACGCTCCCGTGCTCACGGTCGCGACGGTCGAACTCATCGCACCCGAGACGAAGCGTGTCATCGACCTCCTGTCGGAGATGCAACGCAGCGGCGTACATCTCGCTGTTGCCGTGGATGAACACGGCGGAACCGCCGGCATCGTGACGATCGAAGACGTCGTCGCAGAGCTTGTCGGTCGGGTGTCAGACGAAGGGGAGTTCCTGCGCCCCGCGATCCGTGCGATGAGCGCCGGCCGCTGGCGGCTCGACGCCTCTGCGGATGTCGAAGACCTCGAAGCGGCAACGGGCGTCGAACTACCCGCAGGCGATTGGCACACCGTTGGTGGCCTCGTGGCGGGTATCGCCGGCCGTATCCCCGAACGGGGAGAGACGTTCCAGGTCGAAGGCCTGTCGCTCACGGTCGTGAACGCCGAGCCGCACCGGATCGTGACTCTCGAGGCGGCGACGAAGGATCAAGCAGAATCGAGCTGATCGGCGAGCTCTCCCGGTGACTGTGTTGGAAGGTCACAAACGAAACCACGACACACGAATGCACGGGCGCCTGCGGAGGAGCTGCGACCCTCGAGAAGCGGAACCTCACTCGTGATCCCATCCCCGGCGGCGATCACGGTCCCCGGCCGGAATCGCCCCCATGCCACGTCGAAGAAAGGGCTCCTTGCATCGGCATCGCCCACGAGTGCGATCTCGGACGCTGGACTGGCCATCCACACACCGAGCAGTTGTCCGTGCGCCCAGGGATGCGTCGACAGGCTGGGACCGACGCTCTCAACGGTGCGCTCGAACCGGCCGTAGATCTCGGTGCTCCCTGTGAACGCGGCAAGGATCGACAGCGCTTCGGCGGCGAGGGCATTGTCGGAAGGCGTCGGGTTGTCATGGACGTTTCTCGGCCGGGCGATGAGGGGTTCCGCGTCCGCGGCCGTGGCGAAGAAACCGCCGGCATCATCACCGAACCGGTCGATCATCGCTCGTGTGATCTGCTCGGCGTGGCGGTACCACCGCTCGTCCCCGGTTGCCTGGTACAGCGAGAAGAGGCCGATCGCCGCAGCTGCGTAGTCATCGCAGAAGCCGTTCGGGCCATCCGTCCCCTGTCTCCATGATCGCAGGAGTCGGTCGCCCTTCAAGGCCGGACCTGTGAGGAACGTGGCGATCCCGTCAGCGACTGACAGGTAGCGATCGCTGCCCAGGATCGCACCGGCTTCGGAGAATGCACGGAGAGCGAGTCCGTTCCATGCGGTGACGACCTTGTCGTCTCGATCCGGTCGTGTTCGGACGGAACGGCGTTCGCGAAGGAGATCATCTATTCGCCGCTTCTGATCCGCCAGGTCGCTCTCGGGGATTCCCAGCCGATCGGCGATCTCTGCGGCCGGAGCCGGAAGGTGGAGGATGTTCGATCCCTCGAAGTTCCCGTCCGGTGTTGCCCCGTAAAGTGCCGCGCCCGTTTCGAGGTCGTCCCCGAGGATCTCGACCAGTTCGTCCCAGCTCCAAACAGCGAACGATCCTTCGCGACCTTCGGCATCCGCATCTTCTGCTGAGTGGATGCCGCCGGACGGATCGATCATGTCACGGGCGAGGTAGTCGAGCGTCTCGCGAGCCTTTTCGAGCATCCATGGCTGTCCCAACACCTGCCAGGCGCGGAGATAGAGGCGGGCGAGCAAGGCGTTGTCGTAGAGCATCTTCTCGAAGTGCGGCACGAGCCACCGGTCATCCACCGAGTACCGGGCGAAGCCGCCCTCGAGGTGGTCGTAGATCCCTCCCCTCGCCATGTGGTCGAGTGTCGTCTCGACCATGGCCAGAGCGGTCGAAGCCCGATCGCTATCCGGGTGGAGAGCGCCGAACCGGAGGAGGAATTCGAGCGTTGACGGTTGGGGGAATTTCGGTGCCCGACCGAATCCGCCGTCCCGTGGGTCGAACGTGGCAGCGATGGCGTCGACGGCGAGTTCGATCTCCCCCGGCGAGGGCGCAGCCGACGAGACAGTTGAGCGGTCGGAGATCCGTCGCGTGATCTCATCGGACTGGTTGATCAGCCCGTCTCGCCTGTGGTGCCATGCGTCGTCGATAGCCTCGAGAACATCCATGAACGAGGGCATGCCCTGTCGGCGTTCGTCTGGGAAGTAGGTGCCGGCGTAGAAGGGTTTGGCGTCGGGTGTGAGGAACACCGTCATCGGCCATCCGCCGTGACCGGTCGTTGCCGTGACGGCGTCCATGTAGATCCGGTCGACGTCCGGCCGCTCCTCCCGGTCGACCTTGATACTGACGAAGTGGTCGTTCAAGAAGCGCGCCGTTGCTTCGTCCTCGAACGATTCGTGGGCCATGACGTGGCACCAGTGACACGCCGAGTACCCGACCGAGAGCAGGATGGGCACATCGCGTTCGACCGCTTCGGCGAAGGCATCGCTCCCCCACTCCCACCAGTCGACCGGGTTGTCCGCGTGCTGGAGAAGGTAGGGCGAAGAAGCGTCGTTGAGGTGATTCGGCATGCGGACAACGCTACTCGCCCCCAACTCTGGGGTCTGGCGTCCGTACAGCCCGGATATGGTTCGTGCGGACGCCAGACTCCAGAGCACCTATGCTCGCTGGATGACTGCAACACCACCTGCTCTCGATGCCGCAGCCAGCAACAGCCTGGCTACCGATCCCGAACGGCTGGCCCAGCTCTTCGGAGACGACCGGGGGCTTCTCCCACTCTGGATTGCTGAGCCCTATGTCGACCTCGCACCCGCCATCGTCGCGGCACTGCAGACGAGGTCCGAAACTCCCTGGTACGGCTACGAGGTGCGGCCGCGCGCGCTGATCGATTCGTTCTGGGAGTGGATGGCATCCCGGCACGGATGGGACGGGACCGGTTTGAACACTTCGGTCAGCCCGAGCGTTGGAACGTCGATCGGTGTTCTCATCGAAGAGCTCACCGACCCGGGCGAGGGGATCCTTCTCCAACCTCCCGTGTTCACAGACTTCAAACCCCTGATCACCCGGGCGAACAGAATCCCGGTACGGAGCCCGCTGGTGCTTAGCGACGACGGCTACCGCATGGACCTCGATGACCTCGAGGCGAAGGCCGCGGACGCAACCACGAAGATGATGATCCTGTGCAATCCCCACAATCCGGTTGGCCGGATCTGGAGCAGCGACGAACTCACAGAGGTTGCAGCGATCTGCGCCAAGCACGACGTCTTCGTGATCGCCGATGAGATCCACGCGGACCTGGCGCTCCCCCCGTTCCGTTTCACGCCCTTCGCGTCTGTCGCTACGGACTCGGGTGTTTCATGGGCGGCCACACATGGCCCAATCAAGACGTTCGGCCTCGCGGGTGTGTGCGACACGCTCTTGGTGACGGGAGACGACGACGTATCGAAGCTGTTCCGCACGAGAAGCTCGCAACTCCACCTGACGCGCAACAACGTTTTCGGAATGGCCGCATTCGAGACGGGATACCGCACCGGCGCCGACTGGCTCGACCAGCTCCTTGCCCTCGTCGCTTCGAACGTCTCCCTGCTCCGACAAGGGCTCCCACCCGGCATCGAGATCATCGAGCCGGAAGGAACGTATCTCGCGTGGGTCGACTTCCGCGGGCTCGGCATGGACGTACCCGAACTCGCCCGCTGGCTCGCCGGATCGGCCCACCTGGCGTTGAGCCCGGGGCACTGGTTCGGCCGACAGGGCGCCGGATTCGCGAGGATGACGATCGCGACACCAAGCGAACAGATCGAAGATGCCATCACACGTCTCACGGATGCCGTCGACGCGATCGGAAGCTGAGGAGTGCCCGTGAGTCCGAGAATCGGTGTTGTCGGTGGCCTCAACATGGATATCCACCTGTTCGGGGGTGAACATCGGTCCGAAGACGGCGCCTACCTCGCCGAGCGCTACATCATCGAGCCCGGAGGAAAGGGCTCGAATCAATCGCGTGCCGCTGCCCGTCTCGGGGCCGACGCGCTGCTGGTCGGCTGTGTCGGCGACGACGAGTTCGGGCGTCTCTGCGTCGATGCAACGAACGCCGACGGTGTTGACACCACCCACGTCGTGACGACAGACGAGCAAGGCACCGGTTTCGTTGTGATCCAACTCATCGATGGCCGCCATCGGTCGCTTGTGTTCACGCCGGGTGCGAACTCGCTGCTCACATGGGCGGACGTCGTTCCGGCGCTCGATGCTCTTGCCGGGTGCGATGTGGTGATCACACAGAGCGAGGTACCGGCCGACACGGTCGACCGACTCATCGACTGGTCACAGGAGTCCGGTGTCCCGATCTATCTCGATCCGGCTTCTCCGCAGCAGGCCTCGGTGCACTCCCTTGTTGGAGCGGAAGTGATCACTCCCAACGTGCTCGAAGCCGGAGTGCTCACCGGACGCTCGCTCGATGATGACACCGCCCCGGTCTTTGCTGCTCGCGAACTGGTGGCGATGGGTGTGCGCCGGTCAATCTTGAAACTGGGTGCGGCCGGGGCTCTTTTCGTCTCCGACGACTCTGTGAAGTCCATCCCCACGGCTGTCGTCGAAGCCGTCGACGAAACGGGTGCCGGAGACGTGTTCGTCGCGGCGCTTGCCATCCGGCGTGCGTCAGGATCCGACTGGGTTGACGCCATCGCCTTCTCGAACGCTGCTGCCGCGGTATCGATATCACAGAGCGGCCTCTTTCTTCCAGGATTCGACGAAGTGGCTGCACTCACTTCAACGATCGGGGCGCCCTCGGCGGTCACCTGAAACACCGATCGCTTCAGTCGGCGAAGTCGTTCAGGTCGGCGTACTCCCCTTCGACCGTTCTGCTTCCAATCGGATCAGGTAGAAGCACTCGGAGATGGAGTCTCCCTCCGATGCTGCAACGCAGATCGTTGAACTGTTCACCGCTACCAGGCGGTGGGTACAGCGATTGCCAGACTTCGAATGCGATCATGTCCCCGGTGTCCTCTGCCACGACGACAACCTCATGTCCGCGATCTGCGACCGATCCACATTCGTCGACGGCCAGGAGGTCGATCACATCACTCTCCGGATCGGGCGGGTAGTCGGGGTGAAGCTGCCAGGCCACCGGATGGAATCCGTCCGGTTGCCACGAGCAGCTTCCCCAACCGCTTGGCCACCACACTCCGTCAACGCGATCGAACGCAACATCCGAAAATGATCCATTCGTTGAGGTTCCGAGGAGGATGAGTTGGTCGTCGGTCCGGGAGAAGATCTCGTACCGGTATGTGTTCGAGAATCCGGCGCCCTCCTCTTCGGCAGCTCGGAATGCCTCCATCGCCTGTAACGCATCGTCGTCGAGCGGCTCCGTCGACGGCATCGCCGACATGCTCGGAAGCACTGCGTGGCCACATGCTGTGCCCGGGTCGAACGTCCGCACAGCCTCGATGTCGACGGTGAGAGTCACCGGCTCTGCGGCGGGTGTCTCCGGTTCTCTGTACGGCGGATTGATAGCGTCGAAGAGATCGGCACATCGCCCGCTGCCGACGTCGACGAGGGCCCCACCCGCCTCGATGAGCGGCGCTGCACCCTCTTCGTTCGCCTGGACCCAGGGCTTGGTGGCCCACAGCGAAGCGACCATCTGCAGACTCGTTGTGGCCTCGAAGACGTCGACCGCCTCCAGATCATGTATGAGCGTTTCGACGGTCTCAGCCATCGACGGCCCGTACTCGGCGCCGTACGACGCGTCGACCTCCCAGATGTTGATCGTCTTGATGAACACGTCGCAGGCATGATCGGCTGTGCCGCTGGCGTACTCCGATGAGATCTCGACCGCGGGCGGTACCTCCCAGGTCTGGGCGGGATGCGGCGCCATCGGACCGAGGTTGCGCCAGACCCTCTCGCAGCCGGGAACTCCGTACTCGATCAGCATATGACCGAGTGTCTCGACAGCCCACAAATCGTCTTCTTGCGCATCGCCCGCGTAGAGTCGCTCGAGAGCGAATCCCAACTCCTGGTTGTCATCGCTCACCAGTTCGTGCTCGAGGGCATAGTCGATGACGGGGCGGACGGCTTCGCTGAGGATCTCCTGATATCTGGCGGGATCTTGCCGGAATCCCAGAGGCGTCGTCCGGTCGATGAACGTCGAACACATGTCCCTCGGCGGGCCGACCACTGCGGCTTCGTGCGAGTATCCCCACTCCTCTGTCGCACCGCACGATACGAGCACGAGTGCCATCACGATGGGGATCAACCACTTCCGCATCTGGCCAGTATGCATCCGTTCCTTCGCTAGAGGAAGTACCAGGCTGGCGTATCTGCTGGTCTGTGCATCGTTCGATGCCGGCGCCGATTCGCGCCCCATCTTGCGTCGTGAGAGGATGTCGCGATGGTGACAGTGGTTACCGGCGCTTCCGGATTCCTGGGATCTGTGGTCGTTCGCGATCTGCTGGCTGCCGGCAGGCAGGTGCGTGCGGTCGACCTCCATCGTGGCCCTGCATTCGACGGCCTGGACGTCGAATGGGTGCAGGCAGACGTGACGGATCCGTCCACCCTGGAACCCGCGTTCCGTGAAGCCACCGTCGTCTACCACTTGGCCGCCATGATCTCTGTCACGGGAGACCCGACGGGTCGCGTCCGCGCTGTGAACGTCGATGGCGTGCGCAATGCTTCACAGGCAGCCCTCACGGCGGGTGTGAGCCGCTTCGTGCATTGCAGCTCGGTTCACGCCTTCGATCTCGAGACGACCGAAGAGCCAATCAACGAGCAGAGCGCCCGGGCTACGAACCCAGCCCTGCCCGCATACGATCGATCCAAGGCGGCAGGGGAAGCTGCACTCCGGCAAGTGATCGAGCAGGGTCTCGACGCAACCATCGTGAACCCGACCGGCATCATCGGGCCGTTCGACTTCGCACCATCGCGAATGGGACAGGTGTTCCTGGCCCTGGCCCAACGGCGTCTCCCTGCGGTCATCGATGCAGGGTTCGACTGGGTCGACGTTCGTGACGTGTCTGCAGCGGCTCTATCCGCAGAGACCAGGGGACGGACGGGAGAGAACTATCTGCTCCCGGGGCACCACGTCCCCCTCACTCAGATAGCGGCAATCGCCGAAGAGATCACCGGTACACCGGCACCTCGCTGGAAGTTCCCAATGCGACTTGCCCGCGTGTGGGGCCCGATCGGTGACATCGCGGGCCGTCGCACCGACAGTGTGCTCTGGTACACATCCGAGTCGCTCCACGCTCTCCGGTTCTCTCCCGCCGTCTCCGGGGCCAAGGCTGCCACCGAGTTGGGCCATCACCCACGGCCCTTCTTCGATTCGGTCGAGGACACATATCGCTGGTTCGACGCTCAGGACATTCCGATCGCGCCCTGACGAACCGGTCCCCTCCAGTACGCTCCGCATCCCGATGAGCCAGATTCTCGCACTCACCTCAGCCGTCTTCTACGGATTCGGCGACTTCCTCGGAGGTATCGCAACTCGCCGGTCTTCGGTGTGGACCGTGACGGCCTGGTCCCAGACGTTCGGTCTCGGTGTCCTTGCGATCGGTCTGTTCGTTGTACCCGCGGACGTCGTAACCACCGCAGACATCCTGTGGGGAGCGCTGGCCGGAGTCATCGGTCTCGTTGGATTGGCCATGCTGTACTCGACCCTTGCATCAGGTTCGATGACGATCGTCGCCCCTATCGCCGGCGCGACCACGGCTGTGATCCCGGTCGTCGTCGATCTCTCCCAGGGAGCCGAACTGTCTGCACGCCATTGGTTCGGAATCGGCCTTGCCCTTGGTGCAGTTCTCCTCATCGGCATCGACCCCGCTGGCAAGAGCACCGACATCCGGACGATCGGCCGGGCGATCCTGGCAGGAACCGCCTTCGGCATCTTCTTCATCGCCCTCGCACAGACATCTGAAGCATCCGGTCTGTGGCCACTCGTCGCTGCCCGGGGTACGACGATTCCGATCGCCTTCCTCATCGCAGGCTTTCGAGGCGTGGCGGCACCGCCGAAAGGCCGCGATCTCGGTCTGGTCGCACTTCTGGGAAACCTCGACATGGCTGCGAACGTCGCCATCGCTCTCGCTCTTCAACGCGGTCCGCTCGGCATCAGCACCGTGCTCTCTTCTCTCTACCCGGCGTTCACCGCCATCGCGGCAGTCATCGTGCTGCGCGAACGACCGCGCCCGGCGCAGACCGTGGGCATCGTGCTGGCGATGGGAGCCATCGTCGCGCTCGCCCTTTGATCTGCCGGACGCGGCCGTCCTGGTACGTGGCTTCGGACCCGGCGCTTCTAGCTGCTCTGTCCGTGCTGACCCTGTCCGTGCATGCCATCGCCCTGGCCCTGACCGTGCATCCCGCCCTGACCTTGCCCGTGCATGCCACCCTGGCCCCGGCCGTGTCCTTGCTGATCCTCGCCGCTGTGATCGCACTCGCCTTCGCCGTGACCGGCTTCTGATGAGTTGCCGCGCTGCATCTCTGATGCGAGGGTTGTCCCATACGCTTCGGATTCCATGAGGACCGGTGATCGGTCGATGCCCGCTGATTCGAGCTGCGAAACGAATGCCCGGAGATGGTTCTCGGAACCTCGCAGCAGGTTTTCGTACACCTGGATGATGTCGGGATTGGTGGTCTCGCCGAGGTACTTCTCGAGATCGAGGATGTCTACCTCTTCAATGACTGCGCCCACTTCGAGCGCCGCCACGAGGTCCACGGACCCCTGTTCGATCAGGTCGTCGTAGAGGTCCTGCAGCTTCTGGTCGGCAAATGTCCCGATCGGGCTGTCGTCCACTGGATCATCTAGGTCATACGCTTCGATGAGCCCGAGAACCGCGGACATGTGCTGGGCTTCAGCGGAGGCGATGTTCGAGAAGATCGGCTGACCGTACATCCCGGCGAACGTCGTGTACACGTCGTAGGCGAGCTTCTCCTCCTCACGCATGAACATGATGCCTTCGACCTCGACATCCGTGAGTGACTCCGCTGAGGGTTCGATCGCAATCGCTGACGAGTCACTCGATGTGGAATCATCGGTCGTCGCTCCGACGGCTACTGCTGCGATGCTGACGACTGCCACCAGCGCAACCGCCACCAGGAGGATCGCTTGGGAAGATCGGGCCTTGACGTTCATTGGGTCTCTCCTTGTTCAGATTCGTGCCCTCATTGAAGTCGCTCAACATGAGAGCCATCGGCGAGAACGATGAGAGTTCCATGAGTGTCGTGTCGCGAGATTCCGTGTCGTCGTGACGGCCGGGAACCGCCCATCGGCGTACGATCGTCTCATAGATGACACATCTACGGAGGTACCCGTGAAACGACTCGCAATTGGACTGGTTGCAGGAGTAGCACTCCTGGCCACAGCATGTACACCGAGCGTGACGGTCGAGAACACCGGGACCGAGGGCGCTACGGCAAGTGGCATCGCCGTGTCCGGACGAGGCGAGGTCTTCGGAACGCCGGATACGCTGCAGATGTCGTTCGGCGTTTCGGTGCTCCGGCCCACGGTGAAGCAGGCTGTCGCCGACGCCGCAGCTCTTGCCGATCAGCTCATCTCGAATCTCACATCTTCCGGTGTTGCCACCGAAGACATCCAAACGGCGAACTACTCGATCTACCCCGAATACGACTACTCGGGCGATCAACGCAGACTTGTCGGGTATCGCGTCGGCAACACCGTCACTGCGAAGATCCGCGACGTCGACTCCGCCGGTTCCGTGATCGATGCCGCCGTGGTCGGCGTCGGCGACGAGATCCAGGTCTCCGGTGTCTCCTTCTCGATCGAAGACGACCAGGAGTTGATCTCCGCCGCGCGGGCTGCCGCCTGGGAGGATGCCCGATCGAAGGCCCAGCAGCTCGCCGACCTTGCCGGCTTGACATTGGGTAACGCGGTGATGATCAGCGAATCGGTCGTCGGTACGCCTCCGCAGCCTCTCTATCGAGCAGCATTCGACGAAGCGGTCGGGGCGTCGGTCGAGACCCCCATCGAGGCCGGTCAGCAGCAAGTGGCCGTCAACCTCCAGGTCCGCTTCGAAACCAACTAACAAAACCGCGTACCCAGGGTTGCAGTCCCCGCCGGCGGCGCACCCAGCCCGCGGAATGTGGAGTTCAGCGATCCTCGTCCCCGGATGCGGCCGACGACGTCGAGATTGGAAGACCTTCCGTGGCTGCCCACTCTTCCCACGACCCGTCGTAGAGGGCGGCGTCGTAGCCGAGGAGATGCAGCACGAACAGGTCGAATGCGCCGTACATGCCACCGCCGCAGTAGGTGATAATCCGTTCGCCACTGTCGACTACCGGTCTCCAGAGCTCGGCCACATCAGCAACGGGCAGGAGCCGATCGGTCTCAGGATCGAGGTTGTCCGGCGCCGGAACGTTCACGGCACCCGGGATGTGCCCCGCAGGCAAGTGTGGAAACAGACGGGCACTCCCCTCATGGAATGGTTCGGTGAGCCCGTCGACGATCACTGTCTCCGGGTCTGACATGGCGGAGACCACGTCCTCGATCTCGACTCGGAGATCCGGCTGTGGGCGCGCCACGAATCGAGCCGGTTCGACCGGGTGCTCCCCTGAATCCACGGGTAGTTCCTCACGAACCCAGTTGGTGAACCCGCCGTCGAGGATCTTCACCGCACCGTGCCCATAGAGGCGGAGCGCCCACCAGATACGAGCAGCCCACACACCGCCATCCGTGTCGTAAACGACCACCTCATCATCGTTGCCGATGCCCAGCCGTGACATCACATCTTCGAACGTGTCGCCATCCACGATGTGAGCCGGCCGTGCCGCATGCTGGAGATGATCAAGATCCAAGAAAGCCGCTCCCGGTATGTGCGACTCCAGGAAAGACTCACGACCGGGCACCTCATAGAAGCGTCCCCGATCGTCCATCTCAATGATGTAGCGGGCATCGATGATCTTGACCCCGGGTTCGTCGAGGCGCGCTGCCAACCAACCGGCTGTCGCCAACGATTCGGTGTTGACGAACGCTCTCGGTGATGTGGCTTCGCTCTTGTCGGCTTGGTTTGTGCTCATGGCGGCACCCTACATCCCGGCGGTCGCGCACGACAGACCCTATGGCCCGCCTCTCCCCTCGAGGCCACCAGGCGATACCGTGAGCAAATCGACTCCGGAGGGTGCTGGCCGTATCGCGATATCCGTGCCTCCGGCCACGTGCCAGCGTATCGCGTATCCTGCAACGTTGGGGAGCATCGCAATCCACGTACACAGAGGGAGATCGATCCTCACGATATCGAGCAACTACGGACGTGCGTACGTACCTTGAGCAACAGCGACGAGCCGATTAGGCGATCCGTCGACCCAGAGTTCGATGGTTCCAACGAGTCGTCGGGAACCTGCCGAGTTGATGTGAGCACGAGCCAGAAGATCTCCGCCCTGCGCAGGCCGGAGGAATCGGACAGACATCTCGCTCGTAACGGCCATCGCCTCAAGACCGATCACCGTGAAGGTTGCGAACCAGAGGGCGCTGTCAGCCACGGCGAAGATCGTTGGACCGCTGATGTACCTGCCGGGCCGCAATTGGGTCTCGTCGAACGTCCACCGGGCGATCGCTGTCCCGTCTCCCAACTCTTCACAGCGAACACCGTCGCGGGCTGCAGCCGGAAAGGCATCGGCGATGAAGGCGTTGACTTCATCAACCGTGAGCGGAGACATGAACGGACCATAGGATCACCCGCGCGGAATCACGGTCAGAACGGGACTCCAGGCACCACGTCCGTAGACGTAGCTCCGTTGATCACTCTTTGACACAAACAGCCCCAAGCGCAGGTTTGTGTATACACACAGCCCCTATGTGTGTACAATTACATGCGGTTGAACCTCTGCTCTCTGAAAGGTCAGACATGTCACCGGCACTTCGGAACAACATACTCCCCACCGAGTTGCCTTCCGTGTTTCGCCGGTCTCACGCTCACAACGCGGGGGTTTCCGACCGCCGTCTTCGGCGGCTCGTGAAGGACGGAATCGTGGACCGCATCGGGCACGGTGTCTATCGCCGAGCAAACGCGCAGCCGGCAGACGTAGATCTGCTGGAGGTGGCGGCGGCGACCACGCGTGCCACCCTCTGTCTGGGGTCCGCGCTCGCCCACCACGGACTCGTCGACCTCATCCCCCCTGCGATCGACTTGGCTCTCCCCCGCAACGTTCGACGACCGCAAGTGGCAGCTCCGGTGTGCTGGCACGCATTCTCCCTCGATACGTTCGAGCTGGGCCGCGACGCCCTGGAAGTCGGTGACGGCCTCTCCCTGGGGATCTACTCGTCGGAGCGTTCGATTTGTGACGCCTACCGCATGCGGCACCTTGAGGGTGACGAGCTTGGTCGCGAGGCGCTGCGAGCATGGTTGCGACGTCCCGGGTCGCAGCCGTCGACACTGCTCCGGATGGCGGAGTCGTTCCCGAAGGCGCGATCGGCCCTGCGCCGGGATCTCCAGGTCCTACTCTGACCGCTGATGACCGATCCTGATCTGGCGGGACGCCGCGACCTAGCGCTGCAGCGCACCGCTCGCAGTGCCGGGCGCCCGATCGACGAGTTGATGACGATCTACGCGCTGGAGGGATTCCTGGCTCGGTTGGGCCTCTCGGCGCACGCCTCCAATCTCGTCTTGAAGGGCGGAATGCTGATAGCAGCGTTCACCGAACGGCGACTCACCCGCGATGTCGATCTACAAGCGCTCCATCTCGCCAACGACGCCGACATCGTCAAGTCGATCGTGGTCGAGGTGGCATCTCTCCCCTACCCGGACGGCGTGGAGTACGACACGTCGACCCTGACGGCGGGGGTGATCCGGGAGGGCGGCGACTACGCAGGGGTGCGGGTCTCGATGAACGCCCGTCTGCACACTGCCGTGGTCAAGCTGAAGGTGGACGTGAGTGTCGGCGACCCGGTGTTGCCGGAGCCGATTGAGATAGAGGTGCCGTCGGTGCTGGACGGCCAGCCGCCAATCAGGGTGATCGGGTATCCGTTGCCGATGGTGTTTGCTGAGAAGCTGGTCACCGCCGTTGCCCGAGGTGTCGCTTCTACACGGTGGCGGGACTTCGCCGATGTGGTTCTGCTGTCGTCGTCGAACTCGGTGAATGGAAATGAGATGGCCGAGGCGCTCGACGCAGTGGCCACCTACCGGCAAGTGACCCTTCAACCGCTCCGAGAGGTTCTCGATGGATACGCCACGCTGGCACAAGAACGGTGGAGGCGGTGGCTGGAGCGGCAGGGATTGGATGATCGCATCTCGTCCGAGTTCGACGAGGTGCTTGAGCAGGTGTTCACGTTCGCGGATCCTGCGCTCACTGGTCAGACGGAGGACGCCGTCTGGA
>JAOZMA010000247.1 GCA_029934555.1 Acidimicrobiia bacterium
CAGCAAGACTACGAGTCTCGAAGCGAGCGCCAGCGAGCGATCTGGACGCGAAGCATCTCCCTGGAGTTGTGAAGCAACTCCCAAGGAACGCCGGAGGCGTTCCCGAACGCCGGAGGCATTCCCGTGGGCCCGGCAGGACTCGAACCTGCGGCCAAGCGATTATGAGTCGCCTGCTCTAACCAACTGAGCTACGGGCCCGTATCTCTTCTCCCCCCTGCTCTCTTCGTCCTGTCTTCTTCCTCCCCCTCAGGGGGAGGTGCCGACGAAGGAGGCGGAGGGGGTCAGAGGTCACAGAGTACCGCTGAGCGACAGAGCACCGAATCATGCCGTGATGTGTGCGAGCGTTTGCCGAACCATCGGCATCGCACAGTCACGATTCGAACGGTCGAACGATCGTGCGACGCTAGTAGATTCCGGATTGTCTCGTCCGCACTCTGAAGGGATGCACCCATGCATATCGAAATCGACTACCGGCCCTCCTATGCCACAGCGAAAGTTGCGCTCGATCCGACGGAGGAGATCGTCGTTGAGGGTGGCGCAATGGTTGCGATGTCAACAGACCTCGAATTGAAGACCAAAGCCCGTGGTGGCTTCCTCAAGTCGCTCGGCCGAGCCACGTTCGGTGGGGAGAGTTTCTTCCTCAACACATACACTGCGCCGGCTTCCGGCGGGATGGTCTACCTTGCCCCCGCCCTCCCCGGAGACATGAAGGTGCTGGAGCTCTCCGGTGAGACGCTCATGGTGCAGAGCGGCGGCTACATCGCATCGACACCGGCTCTGAATGTCGACACGAAGTGGAGCGGAGCCAAGACGTTCTTCGCTAGTGAAGGCCTTGTCATGCTGAAGGTCCATGGCACCGGGACGCTCATCATCTCGGCGTATGGAGCGCTCGAAGAGCTCGTCCTCGGCCCGGGTGAGAAGTTCACGGTCGATACCGGCCACCTTGTCACGTTCACGGAGGGCATGGGCTTCGATGTCCGCAAGGTCGGCAACTGGAAGAGCACGATGCTTAGCGGCGAAGGTCTCGTCGTCGACCTCACGGGTCCCGGCACGGCAACGCTTCAGACCCGAAGCGAGGATGCTCTCATCAGCTGGCTCGCCCCAAAGCTGCCCAACCAGAACGCGAGCCGCGCTTAGCTTCGACCGACACCGGCGAAGCGCACACCGGAGAGATCCGCCATGTCTCTCTTGAAGGTCGTCAGGTCCTCGGGTGAGAACTGGCTGAGGTGGCGGTGTCCACAGGCTCGTGCAAGAACCTGCATCAGAGTCACCACCGATTGGAAGTAGCGGGCGAGTCGATCGGCGGCCTCGTCGACCGGGAGTCGTTCTCGGAGTTCTTCGCGGTGTGTCGCGATCCCGACGGGGCAGTTGTTCGTGTGACACGCCCGCATGCCGATGCATCCGATCGCCTGCAATGCAGCGTTTGACACCGCGATCCCGTCGGCACCGAGCGCTAGAGCCTTGACGAAATCTGCCGGTGTCCTCAATCCACCGGTGATGATGAGCGTGACGTCACCGGCGTCTGCGGCGTCAAGATGCCTCCTTGCCCGGGTTAGAGCGGGGATCGTTGGGACCGAGATGTTGTCGCGGAAGAGGAGAGGCGCAGATCCGGTGCCGCCACCGCGCCCATCAAGGATCACGTAGTCGACACCGACCTCAAGCGCCGCATCGAGATCGTTCTCGATGTGTTGGGCAGAGAGCTTGAATCCGATCGGGATGCCACCGGTGTGGCTCCGAACCTCGCTTGCGAACGCCCGAAAGTCAGACGGCGTCTCCCAGTCCGGAAACCGTGCAGGAGAGACCGCCGTCTCGCCGATCGGGATGTTCCGGACCGACGCGATCTTGGGGGTGACCTTGGAACCCGGGAGATGACCACCCGTTCCTGTCTTGGCTGCCTGACCTCCTTTGAAGTGGAACGCTTGGGAGCGCTCGACGATGTCCCACGAGAATCCGAATCTCGCCGAAGCCAGTTCGTAGAGGTACCGAGTGCTCTCGGCATGTTCCTCGGGCAGCGCCCCGCCCTCCCCGGAGGCGATCGCCGTCCCTACCCGCTCCGCCCCTCTCGCGAGAGCTGTTTTCGCTTCTTGTGAGAGAGCTCCGAAGGACATGTCAGACACGAAGATCGGGATGTCGAGGTGGAGCGGCCGCTTCGCTGAAGGACCGATCGTCAGACCGGTCTCTACGAGTTCATCGTCGAGAAGCGGCAGAGCCGCAAGCTGGGCGGTCACGACCTGGAGATCGTCCCACGATGGGAGCTTCGATCGGGGTACACCCATTGCGCCCGATGGACCGTGACTCCCGGTCCGCTCGAGCCCGTGTCCGGCGAACTCTCTGATCATCTTGACGTTCGGTTCGTCGGGTGTCCCAACGGGATCTTGATAGACGCCCTGGTATGCGTCCCGGTCGTACGGTTGCGGATTCTCCCTCGCCCACGAGGCGATCTCGTCGGCATCCACAAAGACCACACCATCGTCGATCCACGCCGTGAATCGTTCGAGGCGTTCCGAGTTGTTGTACTGGGACACACCCGTTCGATATCGATAGTCCCACCCGTGCAAACCGCAGACAAGGTTCTCACCCTCGATGCATCCGTCTGAGAGCAGTGCTCCGCGATGGAGACAGCGCCCGTAGAGCACAGAGACGTTCTCCCCTTCTTCCCATCGCACGATGACGAGGTCAACTCCACCAACGGTTACACGTGTTGGCTTCAGCGCTTCGAGATCTTCGAGAGTCGCGATCCGTTCAGCTTTCATGATCCCTCCGCGGCCGCTCGTCGATACCAGTATCGGTGCGACACCTCGTACCCGATGGATCGGTACAGATCGACGGCCGCATCGTTCCCTTCAACCACCTGGGGGTATGCCTGTTCCACCCCTCCGCTATCTCCGAATGAGTGATGAGCGGACAACACCCATCGCCCCATCATCGTCCGCTCACTCGCCGACCGTGTATCTTCAGCGGCCCGTTCGATGGCCGCGACGCTCACGGTCCCGCGAGGTACGGTCGCAGCCGCTCAACCATCTCGACAGGGAATCGGATCGGGCGGCCCGCGAGATTCGTGACTGCGGCTCCGAGCTCCTGTTCGACCATCACCTCGCCGTCGCGAACCAGACGCTGATGCCATCGTGATGTCACCCGTTTGAACTCGAGAACCTCGGTCTCAACGACGAGTTCATCGTCGGCTTCGGCCGATCGGATGAATCGGGTGGCGATGTCGGTGACGACGATCATCACCCCGTCGTCCATCATCCCCTGGAGCGTCAATCCCGACTCACGGAGCAGCTCGATCCTGGCCGCCTCGAAGTACTGAACGTAGACGGCGTGGTTCACGTGGCGATAGGGGTCCAGTTCATAGAAGCGAACGCGAATGGGGAATCGGTGGGTCACGGCCGCCAACTTACCCATTCCGCGGGCCCGCTGCGCCAAATAGGACGCCGCGTACCCTGGGTACGCGGTTCTAGTGGAAGTCGGTCTGGCGCCAGGCTTCGTAGACGACGATCGCCGCGGCGTTGGCGAGATTCAGCGATCGACCGCCGGCAGCGATCGGGATCCGGAGGCGATCGGTGACGGCCGGGGCAGCGAGTGCTTCACTCGGGAGGCCCACCGACTCGCTCCCGAAGAGCAAGGCGTCGCCATCGGCGTAGGCGACATCGGTGTAGAGCGTGTCGGCATGCTGGGTGTAGGCGAACAGTCGGGCCGGCTCGACCTCGGCGAGGAACGCATCGAGGTTGTCGTAGACGGCGACGTCGGCATACT
>JAOZMA010000019.1 GCA_029934555.1 Acidimicrobiia bacterium
ATGGGGTCCCGCCAATGAACCCGCCCACAGACCGTGGAGTCAGGTTCGAGGGTAGGAAGTGGTCAGGTACCTCCGAGCGCGAGTTCGTCGCGCACCCGCTTGGGCAACTTCGACACGACGAGGTCGTAGGAGTCATCGATCAATTCTCCCACGAGCTGTGCCGGCGTGGCTGCTTCGATGTCCACGGTGATCCAGTGCCGCTTGTTCATGTAGTAGCCCTCGCGAATGAACGTGTGCTGCGCCCGTAGTCCCTCCCCCACTTCCGGGTCTGCCTTCAGCGTGACGTAGTCGGTAGGGGCTTCCATCGCCACGAGAGCGAACATCTTCCCGGCGACCTTGAACACGGCCGCCTCCGGACCGAAGGGGTACTCCAGAACTGCGCCGGGTTTCGCCTCGCACCAGGCGCATATGACACCGGAGTCCAGTCCTTGCATCGACCCCTCCCCTACCAGTAGCGGTACTTGGTCGGTGTGATGCGGATCGCGACCGAGTAGCGCCCGGCGAACCACTCGGGTGTCCAGTCGTACTCGTCCATGACGGGTTTGTACTTGTCGAGGTACCCGGCGTTCTCCGCCGCAGATGGCGCCGTGGTGTCGACCCGCGCCGTGCCCTCCACGATGACGATGTCCCCTCCCGCGCCGTTTCCGTCGAGGTTGAGCGAGACACGAGCCTCCCCGCTGAGGTTCCGAATGCGGACTGAATCGAGGCTGTAGATCAAGAACTCCTCACCATCCCACAGGAACCAGATCGGGGAGACCTGCGGCGTGCCGTTGGACGCGACCGTCGTCAACCAGCCGATCCTCTCTGTCTTCAGGCGCTGCGTCACATGATCGGCTTGATCACTGCCGGGTTCGATTCGGGGGGTACCGGATTGACTCATCTTCTCTACAACCGATCTGGAAGTGGAATATGTCTCCCCGAAAGCGTACTCAACCGGGACGGACCATTGGAGGGAAGCTCCTCCCGATCTCAGGGTGGTTCGCGACTCGTGATGTAGATGTGTCCGAGCTTGCTGGTCCATTGGTAGTCGCCGTTGGGGAGCCGTTTGTAGGTCCATCCGATGAGGTGTCGGACGGTGATGTGGTCGTGGCGGCACAACGGTGTGAGGAGCGGAACGGTGGTTCGGCCGCCTTGGGACCAGAGGATCTGGTGGTCGAGGTCACATTCGGTGCCCGGCATGCGGCAGCCGGGGAACCGACAGGTCAAATCGCGGGATTCAACCGTCCGACGCTGTGCGGCGGTCGGTCTGCGCCGGGTGGTGCCGGTCTGGATGGGTTGGCCGGTCTGTGTGTCGGTGATCGTGTAGCGCCACTCACAGCGTTGCTGAACTTCGGCGACCTGTCTGGCGATGTCTGAGATGACGGGCCCGTATCCTGCGAGGTCACCGGGATGATTGGTCAGGGCGGCAAGAGTGTCGAGGTCGACGCGGATGTCGATCACTCCCCCACCACCGGCCGCATGGCGACCCTTGCCCGAGAGGAGATCGAGGAACACGTCGGCTCGCAACTGATCCATCGTCCGTGTCTCACCTGAGCCTCTCAATCCACGGGCCATCTTGTTGATCCGCCTGGTGACCGCTACGACTCGTTGTGGTGGGAGGTCGAGGCCGAGGAGGTCCGCGGTGCCATCGTCGGATGGCTCCACCACAAGCCGTCGATCAGCAACACGATGGGCGTATCGGTCTGCAGCTTCGTCGGGGTTCGCTTCCATGCACAGCCGGCGGATCCGGGCCGCCAATTGGCCCGTGGTGAGTCGTGATGCGACGTCGGCGATCCGGTCCACAACCGTGCGGGCTGTCTCGTCGGTGAGGTGCACGGTGTTGCGTTCGATCGTCGTGGCGCGGCGTACGTCGATGACACCGGTTTCGAGCATCCGTGCCAGCTTTGGGAGGCGATCTCTCAAGGTGAGGGCGAACGAGAGTTCCACGTCGGCGGCACGCCTCGTGAGATGCAGAGCGGCACGGATCTCGGCTGCTGCGGACTCTGCGGCATACTCCGGCCGCTCCTGGCCCTCGAGTTCGGCCAACGCGTCGGTCACCCCGGCCATGTCCCGATAGGCACGGGCGTCATAGTGCGACGCCATTCGCTTATCAGCCCGCAGCACCACGATCCGGTCATACCCTGAGACCTGGTTGATGTCGATCGATGCCAAAAACGCCGCCAAGACGGGGCCAGGCGCCATCTCATCGAGCCCCGCCGGAATGGTGTCGGTAGCTGTTTCGACCATGAAACCAACGTATCAAATGCCTATGACAAGAAACCGCAGAAACGGACCGATTTCAGGAATTCCTTTCGACTAACTTCTTCTGTGCGGGCACTGCCGTCCGAGGGACCCCTCGGCGTTGAACGGAGAGACAGATGACAACCATGAACGCGGTCACCTTCACCAGGGGTGGGGTAGAGAATCTGAAGGTCGAGTCGATCGAGCGACCCGCGCCCGGGCCGACCGAAGTTCTCGTGCGCGTTACGGCAGCAGGCGTGAACCCGATCGACTGGAAGACACGCAGCGGCGGCGGCGTGTACTCGAACTTCGACCCATCGTCGCCGATGATCCTCGGGTGGGACATCGCAGGGATCGTTGAGGAGACCGGATCCGGAGTGACCAGGTTCCGAAAGGGCGATCGAGTCTTCGGTATGCCGCGGTTCCCGGAACCGGCAGGCGCGTATGCCGAGTTCGTCACGGCACCGTCGCGCCAGTTGGCACGCATCCCGGATGGTGTGGCGGACCTCTCAGCGGGAGCCGTTCCACTTTCAGGCTTGACCGCCTATCAGGCCATGGTCGACACACTTCACGTTGGACAAGGTGACCGTGTCTTGATTCTCGGTGCCGGCGGAAACGTAGGACAGTTCGCGGTACAGATCGCAAAGGCTCGAAGGGCTGACGTCTGGGCGGCGGATGTGTCTGAACGGCAGGACACCATCAAGGCACTCGGCATCGATCATGCGATTGACGCCGACTCCGATGACTTCGCCGAGGTGGCGTCCGGCATGGACGCCGTGCTCGACCTCGTCGGTTCCGAAGACTCGGCAGTCAGGGCGCTGAGGACGCTGCGAGACGGTGGCCGTCTCGTCGTCCTCTCATCGCCGGATGATCTGCCGTCGCAGGACCAACTCGACGAGGCCAACGTCATGGGCTCCTGGATGCTGGTCGAACCCGACTACGCAGGACTCGATGCGCTCGCTGCCATGCTCGGATACGGCTTGCTGCGGGTACCTCTGGCTGAGGTCCGTCCCATCCGGGAAGTCGGTGCTCTGCAAGCCATCGGCGAAGCCGGCAAGACTCCGGGAAGACTCGTCGCAACCGTCTCGGACTGAGACGCACGATGCCACGTTTCGTTGCGCTACTCCGAGCCATCAACACGCCGCCGAGACATGTGAAGATGGATCGTCTCCGAACGATCGTTGAAGACGCCGGATTCGAGAACGTTGCCACATACATCGCATCGGGGAACGTCATCTTCGACGCACCGACGGCACAGGGTGTCCAGGAGGTGCTGGAGGGTGCACTCGCCGAGAACCTCGACTTCGACGTTCCGGTCTTCCTGCGTACGAGTCGCGAGATCGTTACCGTCGCTGATCTCCGGCTCTTCGGCGGACAAGAGCACAACCTCGAGATCTCGTTCCTTCCTCGTGCCCCGGACCCGAATGCGGTCGAGCGGCTGATGGAGGCAACGAGTGGCAATGACCGTCTCGCCGTCGTCGACCGTGAGGTGTACTGGTCACACGTGGGACCGCGCAGTGAGTCGAACCACAGCGAGGCGCGCGTGATGCGTACGCTCGAAATGCAAACGACCCGACGCTCGGCGAACACGGTCCGCAAGATCGCCGATCGGTACTTCCGCTGACCGGCACCGGTCTTGTTCGCCCTGCCCGGCTAGACCGTCCGTGGATCTGTTGGCGGAAGATGCTCCCGGCCCTCCTGAACGCCGACCACCATTGCACCGGACGCCGTGAGGCCGATGGCCGAGACGACACCGAGTGTTACGAGGCTGCCCATGTCCACGAATGCTCCACCGAGCACCGGTCCGAAAGATCTGCCGACGGCCATCAGACCCTGAGCGTCACCGGCACGTTCGCTCGGAGAGAGCGACCGGTCGGAGAGCATCTGCAGGACCCCGGGGATGGCCATCCAGAAGGCGAAACCCCACCAGGCCATGCCGATGAAGAAGAAGACCGGGGGCCCCATGACGGTCATTGCTGCCGCCGGAGCGATCGTGACGATCATCCATCCAGGACGTCGATGCCGTGACGACAAGCGAGCACCCAGGAGGCCCCCGGCAGCGTTCAGACTGAACGCCAGAGACGCGGTCAGGCCCGACAGGCCATGGACGTCCCGGGCGACGAGCGTCTCGTTGATGAAGAGCGCTGAGCCGAACAGCGTCGTGAATCCGAGCGCAAGCAACAGGATCCGATTCGATCGCGAGCGACTGAGCAAGCCGCGTGTGCGGCGTTCCCCTGTTACGTGTGCGGTGAACAGAACCGCAGGGATCGTTGCGAGTGCAAGCAGGACGTACACGGCACGATCCCCATATCCGGCGACGACGGCGATGAGCGGTGCTCCGATGAGAACAGTCAACGGTCCGGTCGATGCCACAGCTGCCATGGATGTGCGCTCCTGCATCGCGCTCGTCCATGTGAGCCAGGTCATCGCACCTGCGGCGAATCCTGCCACGAGGCGGATGCCGACAAGAACCCCGTAGATGCTCGGTATGGCGCTGGCTACGTTCAGGACGAGGAGAACAACGGCGGCGATGCGGAGGATCCGACCGTTGGGTGTCAGAAGTCGAGGCAGCAAGAAGTTTGCCGCAGCGAACGCTCCGACCTGGGCGACGGACACGGCACCGACTGCACCCTCGGAGACGCCGTAGCGTTCGGCGATGACGGGGATGAGGAATGGTGTCGCCGCGTACATCAGAGCGACGGCGGCGGTCGCTCCGACGAGGGCGGCAGATGCATGCCGTCCTGCGGCATACGCGATTCGAGTTGGGCCTTGCATACCGGGATTGTGGCATGGGACTCACCATCCGGCGATACGATGACTCCTGCAATCGATCGGAGAGGCGGTTCCGGCATGGGCATCGAGATCCACGACGGCATCATGGTGCGCATCACGCGGCGCTTCGACCATCCACCCGGGATGCTCTTTGCGGCGTTCACCGACCCCGATCTTGCCGCACGGTGGATGTGGGCGGGGCTCGGGTCGGACCCGTACGCAGAGATCGACCTGAGAGTTGGCGGTCGCTACCGCGTCGCCATTACCGCGGCCCCTGACGACGACACCTGGCCGGGCGAGGAGAGGGCGATGCGTGGCGTGTATTTGGAGATCGAACCGGGTCGCCGGCTCGTCTACACGTTGCACTGGGATGCCAACGTCGGTTACAACCGCCCATGTTTGGCGTCGATCGACGAGGCGGTGATCGTGGATCTCCGAGAGACGGACACGGGTTGTTCCCTCACCTTCAGCCACATCGGACTCCCGGGTGATGCGAGGTCGGCCGAGGCTCATGCGCAAGGCGTCCAGGCCAGCTTCGATGTCCTTACCGCCGTCTTGGACGAACAGCAATGAGGGCTGCTCTCTACAGGCAATTCAGGGGACCTATCACGATCGAAGAGCTGCAGGACCCCGCACCGCATCCAGATGGCGTGGTGGTTCGCGTCGAGGCCACCGGCTTGTGCCGGAGCGACTGGCATGGGTGGATGGGTCATGATCCAGACATCACTCTCCCCCACGTCCCGGGCCATGAGCTTGCGGGCTCGATCGCCGCAGTCGGACGCGAGGTGACTCGGTGGAGTGTCGGAGATCGGGTGACGGTCCCGTTCGTGGCCGGGTGCGGCGAGTGCGAGCCATGTCTTGATGGTGACGAACAGGTCTGCGAACGACAGTTCCAGCCGGGTTTCACGGCGTGGGGCTCTTTCGCCGACTTGGTAGCGCTTCGCTATGCGGACGGGAACCTGGTCGCGATCCCTGATGAGATGGACGCAGTCACGGCATCGACGCTGGGTTGTCGCTTCGCTACCGCGTTTCGAGCGGTCGTCGATCAGGGTCGGGTCGCGCCCGACGAGTGGGTAGCGGTGCACGGCTGCGGAGGAGCCGGGCTCGCCGCGATCATGATCGCCAGGGCGTACGGCGCACGCGTGATCGCCATCGACCCCGATGAGAGGGCGAGAGAGCTCGCTCGATCGTTCGGCGCCACGACGCTGGGCGACGACCTGACGCCGGGGGCACTCCTTCCGGCCATCGCAGACGTGACGGGAGGCGGCCCCCATCTCTCCCTGGATGCGATCGGCAATAAGGCAGTCGTCGCTGCCTCCATCGAATCGCTGAGAAGGAGAGGACGCCACGTGCAAGTCGGCCTGCTCCCCGAGAACCAGGCGATGATTCCGATGGGGACCGTCATCGCAAGGGAGCTGGAGATTCTCGGTAGCCACGGCATGCAAGCGCGTCGCTACCCGGAGATGATGAAGATGATTCTCGACGGGCGACTCGATCCGGGCCGGCTCGTGACTCGAACGATCTCGCTCTCCGAAGTCACCACGGCGCTCCCGGAGATGGGGACGATCCCGACAGCAGGCGTGACCGTGATCGATCGGCTCGATGCTTGAGTGGTAGGGTCGGCTCATGACAAACGAACCTTCCTTCACTGTGCTGGAGAACCTCCTCGACGAAGTCGAGATACCGGAGAACGGCACACTCAGCCGCGTCGTGTTCAGCGACGAGGGCCTGCGTGTCGTCCTCTTCGCCTTCGACAAGGGTGAGCAGCTGACCGACCACGCGGCCACCGTTCCCGCGGTCGTTCAAGTGATCAAGGGTCGTCTCGAGATCACACTCGGCGATCAGACGACGGAGATCGGGCCCAGCTCGTGGGTCCATATGGAGCCGCATCTGATCCATGCCCTGGTCGCCCTGGAGCCGAGCGTCGTGATTCTCACCCTCCAGAGAGGCGGTTGAGCCTACTCAGGCGCCGGATCGGGACTCCTCATACTTCCGGAGGAACTCGTCGACAGGCATCGAGTTGATCGATTCGGCGATGACGTCGGTCGCGAGGTTGTCCGCGTGCTTGAAACGCAGGCACGACCGCCCCATGTCCAGTTTCTTGCCCGTTGCGAGGTACTTCGTCTTGAACGCCTCTTCACCACCCCGTACGAACGCGACGTTCGTCAGGTAGAGGGCCAGGTGCCGCTTCTGTGCCGCCAGGGCAGCGAACATGAGCGGCTTCCCGTTGTACGTGTCGGGGTACGTCTCGAGCGGCACTTCATAGGTGATCATCCCCCACCGCATGATCTCGACGTAGCCGTCGGGCAGATTCTCGAGGATGAGACTCCGAACGGCCTCGACATCCCCTCGTCGATCCTCTGATATCTCTGACAGGTACTGGTCCACGGTCGCTGCGTCGCTGCTCACCATGCTCGGACCATACCGAAGAGGTTGACGATCCGGGGCGGTGTGAGCGCGGTCAGTGAGGCGACTCGAACACGTTTCCGGACCACATCGCCCGGACGGTTCTCACCGCCACGACGATCCATGCACCGAAGAGAGCGACGAGCACGCCGAGGTAGAACCAGCGGATGCTTTCGAAGCCGCTCACCTTCCAGGCGACGCCCGTTGCAACGGCGAGTGAGCCGAGCGGGAACGTGTACGCCCACCATGACAGCGCGTACGGCAGTTCGAGGTGCCGGACGTATGAGATGACGATGATGACCGCCATGATGAAAGACCAGGCAGCGAAGCCCCACGCTGCAAGGATTCCGAGCGTCGAGATGGCTTCGACGGCATGAGCGTCGATGTCGATCGGTGTGCCCGCATCGAAGAGATGCATCATCTTGAACAAGGCAACGGTGATGATCGCCATCGGGGCGATCGCGATGAAGGATGTAGCGGCGAACTTGTTCGCCGGGAGCGACTCGAGCACGTAGCGGTGGTAGACGAGGGATCCGACGAAGAGGAATAGGAAGAATCCGATTCCGAGGCTGACGATCGACAGGCCGAAGGTCAATTCGAAGCGGTCGGTGAAGATGACGGCGAGCTCGAAACCTGCGACAGGGATGAGGAGCTTCGCTACGGGCGGGATGAACCATCCGAAATTCGCGTGGGACAGTTCGATCGCATCGCTCCGATAGATCCTCGGCAACACGATGAACGCCGCCAGGTAGATCCCGATCGATCCTACGACCCACATCCAGAAGGCGATGTCCTGCGATGTGCTCGTCGAGAAGAACATGTCCGGGTACTTCAGAAGGTCGAGAGCGATGATGATGATCGCGATCGGCATGGTGGGGAAGAAGCTCGCTGCGATCGGATGGTGAAGATCGTCACGAACGGTATCCGGGAACATGAAGAAGCGGAGCGTCCACGGGATGAGTATCGCGATGAACATCAACACGGAGATCACAACGAACGCAGCAGCGACTCCCCGCACCCATGAGCCCGTGAGGAATGAGATCGCCAGCGGCACCACCGCGGTCCCCATAACGGCTGCGAACCATGCCGGATTGAAGTGCTCGATGGTCTCGCTGAGGGTCGGACGGCCTTCGGTAGCTTCCGTCATTCGTCGTCCTTGATCGTCATCGATGTCATGGAGCGTGAGGATACGGCGCTACAGAAGAGCCGAATCCTCGAGGCGCCAGAAAGCCGGTGTCGGGAGGACAACACCGGCCCCTGGTCGATTCGGTTCAGACGGTTGCCGGCTCCTCCTCCGGTGCATCCTCGATGTCTTCGTAGCCGGTGACCATCGCTGTGACGTTGCTCAGCGGGGTCTCGCCGGTGGATGTCATGTAGACGTGCACGACGAGGAAGATGACCAGGAAGAACGCTCCGAATGCGTGGATGATCGCAACCCAGGCCAGACCACCCGGCCAGAGATCCGACCACGAGTTGTAGAACATGTACAGCAAGCCGGTGGTAACCATGACGGGGACGATCAGGATCTTGAATCCGAGATAGGTCGTCTTCTGGAGCGGGTTCAGCTTGGCCAGCTCGGTTTTCCGGTACGGGTGCTCCTCGCCCTTGAAGATCCCGAATGCGTAGTACCGCCCCTGGGTAACGATCGACCGGTCACCCGTCGGCATGTACTGTCTCCATGCCCCCGTCGTGATGTGCCAGAAGATGGCGAACACGATGAGAATGATGAACGCCCAGGCGACGATGTTGTGGATGCGCACAGCCGTCTCGTACCCGAACAATGAGTACGACCCGTGGATCTCGAACCCCGTGACCATCAACGTGATGATGAACAGGGCCTGTAGCCAATGCCAGAGCCGTTCGAACCCTGCGTAGATCTTGACCCGGTGTGTCGACATCAGGAGCTCCTCCGCTTCGATCCAACAACTCTCATGACACCGTGGACGATGACCACGACCAGCGTCAGAGCGACGAGGCCCCACATCAACCAATCGAGTGCGCCGCCGTCACGTCCCGGCAGATAGAACCCTCCGATAGATGCAAGGATGCCGTCCCGGCTGTGACACGACTGGCATTCAACGGCATCGCCGCTCGGGGCAACCATGTGCGTGGCAGGCTCGTAGAACACCGTCTCCATCCAGGCGACTTCACCGCTGTACGGAACAGCGACGCCGGCACTGTATGGGGTGCCCGCGACCTCCATCCCTGCTGCGATGGCGGTGTTCCAATCGAAGGACTTCCAGTATGCAGCGTCGTCCTTGCCAAAGAGATGGGGCAAGGCGACCGTGTTGTTCCCGCCGTCGATCGGCTGGATTCCCCGGAAGGCTTTCACCGGATAGATCCGGGAGTGCTCGTCATCGTACGAACCCGAGTAGGCATTGAGCTCCATGACCCCGTCGTCGTTGAGGACGACCGGGTCGCCTGCGACGGTGACATCAACGATTCCGTTGAACCAGACGTAGGCGGGCACGAAGTCACGGTCCCACTCGAAATTGCCCTTGATCGTCGTGTATTCGACGTTGCCGTTCTCGTCCTTCGTGGTGATCTTGGCGCCGTCGGCGTCGAACTCACCTGCCGTTGACCAATCCCACCACGTCTTCGTGTACGTCTCGCCCCTGGCAAGAGTCGGGATGTGACACGTCTGGCACGCAACCTTGTCGGTGTGTTCGTTGAGTTTGTCGCTGTCCATGGGTTCTGTCCCGTGGCACGACTGGCATGTCGCCTGGTTTCCGTCGTCGAGCGGAAGATCGACACCGGAGTCATCGGATGGGCTCATGTAGACGGACGAACCGTTGATCTGGTGGTTGTTCCCTTCGTGGCAATCGGAGCAGACCATTCCCGCCCCATCGGCCGACATGTGAACATCGAGGTCCTTCGATGCCGTCAGGAGATCGGGATTGAGGTCACCGTGTTTCACGCCCGGACCGCCACCACCGTTGAAGTGGCATGCACCGCAGGTCTCGTTGCTGGTCTTTCCAACGTTCTGGGCGATCATCGCAAGGTCGGGAGGATTCCAGGTCTTACCACCGAAGTCCGTCGGCTCGTACGCCGGATGGCCCGCAGCGGTCGGGAACTTCTTGTACGTGCCCGTTGTGTCGTGGCAGGAGACACAATCCACGTTCTCTTCGATCGTGAAGTCATAGCTGTTGTCGGTCCACCCGTAGCCGGTGTGACAGCTCGTGCACCGCGGCTCGTTCGACTGGATGCCGATGCAGAAGTTGTTGACCTGCGTTGTCTTGCCGATTCCTTCGCCGTAGTGGTTGTCCCACGTCCAGTGAGTCGTGCCCTGGACCTGCTTCGCGGCCTCGGTGTGGCACGAGAGACACGCAGTTGTGAGGTCGGGCCCGGTGGCGAATGGTCCCTGGAGGATCTCGAACTTGGAGTGATCGGCCGTCGGCTCGGACCGCTCCACAGACTCCGGAACGGGTTGCTCCGAGATCAGGACAGGTTCGTCTTCTTGTGCGACCGTTTCGGTCTGTCCGACCGCTCCCGCCGCCACCACGAACAGCACCGCCGCTACGAGTGCAAGCAAGATGAGAACCCGCTGTGTGGACCGTCCTCGCGATGTCATCGTCGAGCCTCCTCAGGTCACTGTCGACCGATCACGACCATTCAACCGACAGCCTGTCGGACTCGCTCAGAGTTCGTAGGGGCCAAGGACCCCATTCAGCTGATTGACGGACTCGCGTAGCCCCCATTCAGGGGCGGATGCCCCTACGCGTGTTCTGTATGTGTGGACCCGACTTGATGTCGGGTGCAGTCTTGGGAGAATCAAACGGTTCCATCTGGAGGTTCCCTTGAAACGCACAGTGTTCCTGCTCGTCGTGCTGGCCGTCGTCGCTGCCGGTTGTTCCGGCTCGGACGGATCCGAGACGACCACGACAAGCGCTCCCACCACGACGAGTACCGGCGGTCCCACTACGACGATGGCCCGGACGACAACGACCACCACCACTCCCCCGGCGACGACTACGACGGCTTCCGGCAGCGGCGGAATCGTTCCCGGCGAGGATGCAGACGTCGACGCTGTGGCCCTTGCGTACGAGATCGTGTTCTCCAGCGAGACGACCTATGAGGAGAAGGCTCCCTACATCGTGGATCCCGGTGGCCTGGAAGAGACCGTCGCTGAGTATCAGGAGACGGGCGAGTCCATGGGAGGTGTCGAATTGGCGCCGACATCCATCACGATCCATGGGGACACGGCGGACGTCATCTATGACCTCCTCTTCGGCGGCACGCCAATGTATCCCGATCTCACCGGCGACGCCGTACTCAACGAGGCCACGTGGAAGATCACCAGAGAGATGTTCTGCGCGATGATGGCATCGGCTCGCGTCGGCTGTCCCGAGTCGTGACAGACCTTCTGCGAACCACGGGGCTGAGCGCTGTTGCAGCGGTTCTGGCTCTCGCGATCGTCGGCTGTTCGGACTCCTCCGCCGACACCACCGCGATCGAGACCTCTGCGTTCGTCGGAGCGGACGGCGTTGCTGTGGAGGCTCCTGACACTTCGCGGATCGTGACCCTCAGCGGGGACCTGACAGAGTTCGTCTTCGAACTCGGACTCGGATCCTCGGTCGTCGCGACCGATGTCACAACTGTTGCCCCCGACGAGGCAGTGACGCTCCCGAAAGCCGGGATCGGCCGATTCCTGACGGCGGAGGGTGTGTTGAAACACGATCCAACCCTGGTGATCGCCGACACACAGACATCACCTGCCACGGCCATCGAACAGATCCGTGCCGCCGGAGTCCCGGTTGCCGTTCTCGACGTACCGACCACATTCGATGGTCTCTACGACAAGGTCACCACACTCGGAGTACTCCTCGACGCATCCAATGCCGCCTCCGAAGCGAACGAGCGTCTCAGATCTGAGATCGTGGCGGCGTCGGTTGAGCCCGGTGCCGCCTACGCCGTTCCCCGGATCGCCTACGTGTACACGAGGGGTCCGGATGTGATGCTCCTCTTCGGTGAAGGGATGACGACGACACCCGTCATCGAAGCCGCGGGCGGTCTCGATGCAGGCGTCGAGGCAGGAGTTCAGAAGACCGTGCCGGTGACACCGGAGGCCCTCGCGGCGGCGGCGCCTGACGTTCTCATCGTTCCGGAGGAGGGCTACGCAGTACTCGGTGGTATCGACGGGCTCCTCGCGATTCCGGGTGTCTCTGCAACTCCGGCCGGGAGGAATGGTGCCGTCTTCGCCTACCCGGAAGGTGATTTCCTCACGTTCGGGCCACGCATTGCCGATTCCATCGCACGCCTCGTCGCCGACCTCGGCTCGCTCCCGCTCGCCCCATGACGCACACATCCCCTCCGACCCGGCTTGTCGTCTGGTTCGGAGGTGGGATCGTGCTCCTGTGCATCACCGTGTTCGGTGCGCTCATGCTCGGCGCCTTCTCGATCAGCATCGGCGACATCCTCAACTGGATCGTCGGAGCGGACACTTCAGACGCGGCGGCTCAAAGGGTCCTCACTTCTATCCGACTTCCGCGAGTGCTCGCCGCGGTCGCGTTCGGTGCGGCCCTGGGGAGCGCCGGTGTGGTGCTCCAGGGCACATACCGCACGCCCCTCGCCGATGCTCACCTTCTCGGATACTCCTCGGCGGCCGGCATCGGAGCAGCTCTCGGATTTGCGATGACTCCGGTCGCGGCGTATCCCATAGTGCCCGTCTCCCTTGCCGCTCTCGGTGCAGCCGTCTTCGGGCTCGCTGCGGCAACGCTCCGGTCACGAGCGGGCAGCGAACGGCTGCTCCTCGCCGGTGTGGCGTTCGGATCAGCGATGCTCGCGTGGACGGGACTCTTCGTTCTCATCGTCGACAGCCCTCGGGTCCCCACGTTCATGTTCTTCGTGTTCGGGTCACTCTCGGGAGTCACGTGGAAAGCACTCATCGTGGCGGTGATCGTTCTGGTCCCCGGCATGGTCGTGTTGTGGAGATACGGGCCCGGCCTCGATCTTCTGGTGCTCGGCGACCGTGAAGCACGGGCGCTCGGATTCGATACCCGCCGACTGATTCCCACCGTGGTGGCCGTCGTCGGCATCGTTGTGGGCGCATCGGTCGTGCTCGGCGGTGTCGTCGGCTTCGTCGGATTGCTCATCCCCTTCCTGCTGAGGCCGTTCATCGGTCCGAGACACCGCGTCCTCATCCCTGCAGCTGCGATCGGCGGGGCGATCGCTGTCGTGGTCGCGGACACCCTTGCGCGAACGGTGGCAGCACCCTCCGAGATTCCGCTCGGGTTGATCACCGCAGCCGTCGGCGGGCCGTTCCTTGGATGGCTTCTGTTGAGGAGGACTTCGACATGAGGGTCACGGCATCGGACGTGTGCTACGTGACCGGCGGGGTCAAGCTGATCTGCGACGTGAGCCTCGATCTCCATCCGGGGGAACGTGTCGCCATCGTTGGGCCGAACGGCGCAGGAAAATCAACCCTGCTTCGGCTCTTGGCGGGCGATCTGCACCCGAGCCAAGGGACTATCGCCTACGACGCTGTCGACGTCGGCGCACTTCCCGTTCGCGAGCTCGCGACATCACGTGCCTTCCTCGGTCAGCGGCAGGCAGAGGATATCTCGTTCACCGTTCGCCAGGTCGTCGGAATGGGGCGATATGCGTACCGGAACGACCCCTCTGTAGGTCCCGACGACGACCAACAAGCGGTGGCCGATGCTCTCGATTCGGTCGACTTGATCGCTCTCGAGAGTCGTCCGGTCTCGAGCCTCTCCGGCGGCGAGCGCCAGCGGACGGCCATCGCTAGAGCCCTTGCACAGCAGACACCCCTGGTACTGCTCGACGAACCCACCGCCGCTCTCGACATCCGGCATCAGGAAATGGTCCTGGGCGTCATCCGCTCGCTCAGTGACAGTGGACGGACGGTGGTCGCCGTTCTCCACGACCTCAATATGGCAACCGCGTTCGACCAGGTGATCCTGCTCGATCAAGGAGGAATGGCGGCACATGGAGCTGCCGAAGACGTCTTGAACGCCGAGCGTCTCACCAGGGTCTACAAGTACCCGATTGAAGTCGTTGAACACCCGCTCCGGTCGGGAATCCTCGTTCTACCGTCGAGCGATAGCGATTCGTAGATCAGCAATTACGTGGATACGTGCGTGCGGAAATGGGGTTGGACTCAGGTAGGGCGTGGCATCTACTTCCCTCCCCTCAGCCTCAATCCACGGTTTCTGAGGTGAGAATGGCCCGTTTCTCCTGTCCCCCCGACGCATCGGCGGGGGGACGCGAGGAGCCTGCG
>JAOZMA010000248.1 GCA_029934555.1 Acidimicrobiia bacterium
TCATCCGTTGGCTTCGTTGACCTCTGTGAGCACGTCGTCTTCGACGAAGCGAAGCATCTCGAGGAACTGCGTCCGGTCGAGTTCGAATCGTGAGATGTCCTCTTCGACAGACTGGGTGATGTCGTTGATCGCCACGAAGAACGCGAGTTGCCCTTGCCGCAGAGCGTCGAGGATCTCTTCCTCATCAATGGCCACGGCGAAGATCGAATCCCCATCGGTGACGAGACGGATCTCGGAGAGGTGATTCTCCATGTCCCCGGTCCGACGCAGATAATCCCACGCCCGGCGCACCCGCTGGATCGACATCCCGTTGTCGAGCAGGCTCCTGACGACTCTCAGAGCAACGAGATCACGGAACGAGTAAAGCCGGCGCCGACCCGGTCGACCGCCGGTCTGCTGGAGAGAGGGTTGTACCAGTGCCACCTTGTCCCAGTAGCGAAGTTGATGAGGCGTGCAGCCCGTCAGTTGAGTCGCTTGCTGAGCGGTGAAACCATCCACGCGTTCTCCCCATCGTTCTCCGACCGCCCGGCCGGTTCGTAAATCCTTGTGACCCCTCGCGGGAGATTCAACCTTAGCGTTCTCTGCGCCAGCGTTCTCTGACGTCTTCCATCCAATTGGCGACGGATAACGACGAGGTCCGTTCGGCCCGCACTCCACGCATGGTCGTAGCGATCAGCGCGGCCGAGGCCACCATCAGAATGAATCCAAGACCGGCGAGGAGGGAGAACCGTGTGAAGGTACCGAGCATGATCGCCAGTCCAATGAAGAAGCCGGAACCTGCGAGGATCCGACGCCGACGGATCCGTGTCGACAGGTCGGCTCTGGCGACTGTTTGCGCCAATTTCGGGTCCTCGGCATAGAGATTACGCTCAATCTCTTCGAGGATCTTCTGCTCTCGATCGTCCAGCGCCATACGGCAAGCCTCCGCGTTCAACCACTTCGCACCTGCAGTATACCGGTGCAGGGCTATCGCGTAACAGTCCCTTCTACGCCCCGTTGCGACCCCCGCTGCCGGAATCTCGCGGTCGTGGAGCGACCCTCGCTGGGATGACGGCACCTGCACCGAATCGATCCCGAACTCCGTCCACGGCATCGGCGGCGGCGTCGATCCGCTCGTGGCCCAACACCATCTGCCGGGTTCCTTCTACATCGACGAGGTCGCTCAGAGCCACCCCGAGGAGGCGGATGGACCGGCCGTCGATCGAGGCGCGTTCGATCAGCCCGCGAGCGGTCTCCCAGATCTCGTGGGTAGATGCGATTGGCTCCGGGCGACGTGACGAACGGCTGATCGTGGTGAAGTCGGAGAACCGGACCTTGAGGGTGACCGTGTGACCGGCGACTCTGGCTTTCGCCAGGCGCGCTGCGACCTGATCGCACATCCGGAGCGTCTCGCGCTCGATCGTGTCCGGATCACTGAGATCGACAGAGAACGTGCCCTCGGATGAGATCGACCTGGTCGGTGTGCCACCTTCGACAGGGCGCGGGTCCTGGGCCCAAGCCAACGCTCCGAGGTGTCGCGCCGCAGCCCTTCCGACGCGGTGTTCGAGCAGTGCTGCCGGAGTGTCGGCCAGATCCCCGATGGTTCGAATCCCGAGATCGCTCAGCGACTTCTCCGTCACTTCACCGACCCCCCACAGCTCGCCAACATCGAGCGGATGGAGGAAATCGAGCTCCGTTCCAGCGATGATGAGGAGCATCCCATCCGGCTTCGCGTGCTTCGATGCGACCTTCGCCACGAACTTGGTCGATGCGATCCCGACCGATGACGGTATGCCTACCTGTTCCTTGATCGCAGCCCTGATCCCCGCACCGACCTCCCGGGGCGATGTGTAGTGGAGCCGCAGGCCGGACACATCCAGGAACGCTTCGTCGATGGATATCCCTTCTACCAGCGGCGTGAACGATCGCATGATCTCGAAGATCTCAGCGGACACAGCTCCGTAACGGCCGTGTGAGTTGTTGACAACCACGAGATCCGGGCATCGACGCATCGCCGCACCGACTGGCATCGCCGAGCGGACTCCGAAGCTACGGGCTTCGTAGCTGGCGGACGCAATAACGCCGCGTCGTCCGGTACCACCGACGGCGACGGGCCTCCCCTTCAGCTCCGGGTGATCGAGCCGTTCGACTTCGACGAAGAACGAGTCCATATCGACGTGGAGGATTGGTTCGGCGAACCGCGTCATGTGGCTACGGTACCGGTCGCGCGACGCTTGGCAGCGAGCGAAGCCCCTGCTTCTCTCCAGACCATCCGAGCCGTCATCACACTGATCAAGCGCTCCGCTACAATGCCGCCGCCCATCCCCGAACGAGGATTGCCGTGAATGATCGCACCATCGTCAAGAGCGTCCTCTTGGTACTCGGCATTGTCGCCGTGCTGTTCATCGGCGGGTTCGCGCTCACAAGCTCACCCTCCCCGAGTGTGACCGAATCAGCGAAGCCTCCCACGACTACAACAACCACAGAGCCGCCCCCGGAAGGCGTGTTCTTGATCGCCATCGACAACGGTTCTTTCCGTCCCTCGAACGTACTTCTCGACATCGATGAAACGTGGATCGTCAAGTGGATGAACACGGATCCTCGCGAGTACGTGCTCGCCGACAAAGAAGGCCTGTTCGAGGTGACCCTTGCCGAAGGCGACGAGTTCGAGTTCGACTACAGCACGCTCCCACCGGGCATCTACCGGGTCTTCGCGACCGTTGGCTTCCAACGGATCCCGGGAACGATCGACACCCGACCGGAGCAATAGGCCGGGCAAGTCGCCGGTCCCCAGCCGCCAGTCCCCAGCCCGAAGCTGTGAGCCATGAGCTCTGAGCAAAACGGTCGGTATTCGGTATTCGGTATTCGGTATTCGGTATTCGGTATTCGGTATTCGGTATTCGGCGAAGCGTGTGCTTCCCCTCGTCTTGACCGACGACCGGATACGGATTACGGATTACGGATTACGGACTACGGACTACGGACTACGGACTACGGACTACGGAACAGCAGCACCACGTTGTGGCCTCCGAAGCCGAAGGAGTTGCTCATCGCGTACTCCACATCGACCTTCCTGGCGTTCTCCGACACGTAATCGAGGTCGCATTCCGGGTCTGGATCTGTGAGGTTGATGGTGGGCGGCACGACACCATCGCGGATCGCCAGCACGCTGACAACCGCCTCGATCGCCCCGGCGCCACCGAGAAGATGCCCCGTCATCGACTTGGTCGAGGAGATCGGAATCCGATAGGCATCGTCACCGAAGACGGATTTGATGGCCATGGTCTCGGTCACGTCATTTGCCACCGTCGACGTTCCGTGGGCGTTGATGTACGAGACCTGTCCGGCGGTGATCCCGGCGTCGTCGAGTGCGCCCTGCATCGCTCTGGCGGCACCATCGCCACCCGGGCGCGGCAGCGTCACGTGATAACCATCGGCCGACATGCCGTACCCGACGATCTCGGCGTACACGGTTGCACCGCGCTCGAGAGCGTGTTCCCGCTCTTCGAGGACCAAGGCGGCAGCCCCTTCGGACATGACGAAACCATCTCGATTCGCATCGAACGGTCTGCTCGCGCCCTGAGGGTCGTCGTTGCGGGTGCTCAGCGCCCTCGCCTGGGCGAACCCTCCCATCGCGAACCGCGTGATAGCGGCATCGGCGCCTCCAGCGAGCATCACGTCTGCTGAGTCTCTCGCGATGATCGCAGCCGCATCGCCGATCGCGTTCGCCGATGCCGCACATGC
>JAOZMA010000249.1 GCA_029934555.1 Acidimicrobiia bacterium
TCGACCGTTCACCCGAGATCACTCCGGCAGAAGCCTCCGCCGGGGATGACTCGGTCGTCTGAGGTGTCTAGGGTTCGGATATCAACATGATGCAGCCTATTCTAAACTCGCAGTGTTTGTCAATCCTGAAACGTATGTTGCGACATGACGTCTGAGAATCCCCCTACCGTCAGCGACCGTATCTACGAGAATCTCGAGAGCTTGACGCCCGCCGAACGGCGGGTCGCTCAGGTCATCCTCGAGACCTACCCGATGCTCTCTCTCCGACCGGCGTCGGTGATCGCTGCCGAATCCGATACGAGTCCGGCAACGGTGGTGAGGTTTGCAACGAAGATCGGTTTCGACGGTCTGCCGGGTCTTCAGGACGCGATCCGTGTCGAGATCGATACCGCGCCAAATCCTCCGGCCCAGGTCTACCGGCCACTCGCGATTGGGGACTCTCCGTCGATTGCGGCTGCGGATGCGACACTCGCCCTCGTCACCGATGCGCTCAATCGCCTCAAGCAAGAGCAGGTCGACGAGGCCGTGTCGATGATTCTCGGCGCTCGACGAGTGTGGCTCTATGGAGGGCGCCTCTCGCATGGCATTGCGTTCTCCTTCTACGCGCACCTCAATCTGCTCAGACCCGACGTGCAACTCCTGGAGTCGTGGCCTGCTCCCGTCGCGGACCAGATCGCCCACGCCGGACGCGATGAGCTTGCCATCGTGATCGACTACCGGCACTACGACCCAACCGCAGAATTCGTCGCTTCTCACTTCGCAGGATCAAGAGGGCGGGTCATCGTGATCACCGATCAGTTCCTCTCTCCCGCGGCCCAGCGCGCTTCGGTCACCTTCATCGCACCCATGGAGGGGTCAGGACTCATCGTCTCTCAGGCCGGTGCGCTCGCCGTGGCCGAGGTCGTCTCTTCGAATGTCGCCGCTCGCAGCGATCACCCGATGCTTCAACGCATGAAGAAGATTCAGGCCTCTCGCGCGCGAGCTGCTCAGATCGCCGAACACCACAACTCGACCAATCCCGCTCCAACTGATCAGGACATGCCCGACACCTGAGCAATCCGCCTGTCTGTGATGGTGTCCCGATGCCTACGTTGTCTCCACCCCATTGGCTTCGGCGTAGGCGTGGAGATCTTCGATGTAGGCATTCTTCGCCTCTAGCGGAAGCCAACTCGCTTCGAAGGTGTTCCTCGCGAGGCGCACGAGGTCGCCCTTGGAGTAATCCGATGCCTGCTGCACGCCCGCGATCAGGTTGGTGAGGTAGCCGGAGTCGAATTCGGCCGGATCGTCTGAATTCAGCGTGACGAGCACGCCGTGGTCGAAGAGGCTCTTGATCCGATCGGTGTCCTGTGGTGCCGGATCAGAGCTGCGCCATATGGGACAGGTCGTGAGAGGAATCTTCCGGCGTTTCACTTCTTCGACCAAATCGGGGTCGTCGATCGTGTTGACACCATGGTCGATGCGTTCAACGTTCAGGAGATCAAGACACTCCCAGATGTGCGATACCGAGTCCGTCTGGTCAACGTCACAGTGCGCCGTCAGTCGGTAGCCTTCCTCCCGGGCCTGTGAGTACACCTCTTCGAACTTGCGCGGCGGGTGGCCCTCCTCGTAAGAGTCCATTCCCAAACCGATGATGCGGCGCCGGTGTGGCCGTGCCTGGTCCAGCATCTCGAATGCGCTCCCGACGCTGCGATCCCGGTTGATGCACATGATCAGATTCGCCTCAACACCGAAGGCCTCGGCACCGCTCCGTCGGCCACGGTCGATCCCCTCGATCACGTCACCGAACGAGATTCCCCGCGAAGTGTGTACCTGGGGATCGAAGAACAATTCGGTATAGACGATGTTGTTCTCCTTGCAGGATCGCAAGAGGTCGAAGGTCATGTCGAAGAAGTCCCTCTCCGTCTGCAGGAGCGGTATGCGGAGGTAGTGATGATCGAGGAACCCCTCGAGGCCGGCGGGCCTGGCCGCCAGGGCTTGTCGAATCTCCTCGACCGAACGGTACGGGAAGTCGACCCCGTTGCGCTGGGCCAGTCTCAGGATCGTCTCGGGACTGAGTGTCCCTTCGATGTGGAGATGAAGTTCAGCCTTCGGCATGTTGGCGATGAAGGTTCTCATGTATTCTGGGCCCATCACCCGTCCTCCGTTCTCATGGGGTCGATCGATCTGGGATTCCTGAAGGAAGAACGCTCCGCGTTGCCACGCAGCATCATGTCGGATCCGATATTGGTGTTCTGTCTCATCCCTGCAACACCGAATCGAACTGCTCGACGACCCAGTCGACTTGATCGGCGGTGATGACGAGCGGTGGCGAGAGCCGGATCGTGTTCGTGTGCGTTTCCTTCGCAAGCACGCCACGGTCACGTAGGCGCTCGCAGTAGATCCTGGCGCCACCGGCCTCGGGTCGGAGTTCTACGGCCAGCATCAAGCCCCGGCCGCGCACATCACGAATCGAATCCGACTGAATCTCGCTCAGTCGATCGAGGAAGTACTTCCCTACGGTGTCCGCGTTCTCGATCATGTCTTCTTCCACCAGCACCGTCAACGCCGATCGGGCAACAGCGCATGCGAGAGGGTTCCCACCGAACGTCGATCCGTGCTCGCCGGGTTGGAGTGTGCCAAGCACCTCTGTGTTGGAGAGGACCGCGGAGACCGGATAGAAACCCCCGCCGAGAGCCTTCCCGACGACCGTGACATCAGCTTCGATCTCCTCGTGCTCTTCGGCCAGGAGCCTCCCGGTCCGACCGAGTCCTGTCTGGATCTCGTCGAGGATCAGCATCACGTTGTTGGCCGTACAGATCTCGCGAACCTTCTTGAAGTAGCCGCCCGGGGGGAGAATGACACCTGCTTCCCCCTGTATCGGTTCGACGAGGAACCCAACTGTGTTCGGTGTGATCGCAGACTCGAGTGCTTCGGAATCCCCGAAAGGAATCGACCGGAACCCAGGTGTGAACGGACCAAAGTCCCGACGTGCCACGGAATCAGACGAGAAGCTCACGACCGAGATGGTGCGACCATGGAAGTTGTTGCTGCACACGATGATCTCGGCGGCGCCGTCCTCCACTCCTTTGACTCGGTACCCCCATTTCCGGACGGACTTGATCGCAGCTTCCACCGCTTCCACACCGGAATTGGCCATCAGCACTTTGCGTGAGTTCGTGAGGTCACAGATCTCTTCGTAGAAGAGCGCTAGGACGTCATTGCGGAACGCGCGCGACGTGATCGTCAGTCGAGACGACTGTTCTACGAGCGCCTCGCGGATCTTCGTGTGGCAGTGACCCTGGTTGACCGCCGAGTACGCGGCCAGACAGTCGAGATAGCGGTTTCCGTCCGTGTCCCACACCCAGACGCCCTCGCCACGCGAGAGCACAACGTCGATCGGGTCGTAGTTGTGTGCCCCAAAGATCGCTTCGATGGCTCGGAAGTCCTTCGGCTGGAGTTGGACGGTCATTTCACTCCCTCAAGCTCGTACGAAGCCGGTCGAAGATCGGATGCACCGTAGATGCACCAACAGAGCGACAGCTTGGGATGATCGACACAATCATCGACCATCGTCCTGAAATAGATTAACCTAAACGGGCAGTAGGTGTCACATCCGGTACACGCGCGACGCGCAGGAACGGACGCGGCACACCCGTAACGTCGTCGCCATGTGGAGGGATTGTGTTGGAGTCGTATCGTTCTTTGTCGTATTCGGATTTCTCTGATCCTGGTTCTG
>JAOZMA010000250.1 GCA_029934555.1 Acidimicrobiia bacterium
ACAAGAGGGAGACCTGTCCGGTCACGGAATCGGTCTGCACCGACATCGCCGCCGAATTCCCTGCAGAGCTCCGCCGTTCTGACATCCTGCCAGACCACAGCGTTGCCGAACGGTTCGCCGGTCTCCCGCGACCAGAGCAACGTCGTTTCACGCTGGTTCGTGACACCGACCGCAGCGATGTCGGATGGGGAGGCACCGAGTTGGTCGAGCGCCTCGCCGATGACCGCTGTGACGTTCGTCCGGATTTCTACCGGGTCATGCTCCACCCATCCTGGCTCCGGGTAGATCTGCTCGTGTTCCCGCTGGGCCATCGCAACGATGGCCCCATGATGATCGATCAGAGCGCATCGTGAACTGGTCGTTCCCTGGTCGATCGCTGCAACATAGGAACCCATCACTGCACCCCTCAGTCGTTCAACTCTCCGGCAAACTGCCTTGCGGCGTCACCCCCGTCACGTGCGAACGTGTCGAGAACAGCGGCGCCCCGAACGATGGTGTCATCGATGGCAGACCGTTCGACCTTAGCGAACCGGCCGAGCACATAGTCGGCAGGGTCGACACGGCCGGGAGGACGTCCGACACCGACCTTGAGGCGCCAGAAGTCTTTCGTGTCGAGTGATCCAACCAATGATCGGATGCCGTTGTGTCCCCCTGCGCCGCCGCCGAGCTGGACCCTGAGCTTTCCGAACGGAAGATCGATATCGTCGTGGACCACCAGCATCCCGTCCCCGTCGATCCGTTCATAGCGGGCAAGCGGAGCCACAGCCTGGCCGCACTCGTTCATGAAGGTACGGGGCAGCGCGAGAACCGTTCGGACATCACCGAAACGGATCTCGGCGACGTCGGCTCTGATTCCCAATCGGGCTCGTTTGAACTTCTCGTCCGGAGCGGCGGCGATCACGACCTCTGCACCAACATTGTGGCGCGTACCGTCGTAGCGAGGCCCGGGATTCCTCAGGCCGACGATGAGTCTGGTGGTCACGCGACCAGGTCAGTCCTCGTCGGTATCGGCAGAGGATTCGCCCTCTTCGCCTTCTTCGCCCTCTTCGCCCTCTTCGCCCTCGAGCAGATCCTCCGGGACCTCCTCTTCCTCGACGATGGCGGGCAGGAGCACGGTCAAGAGCGGCCGATCTGTGTCGGTGGCGTAGGTCACACCCTCGATCTCTGGAAGGTCCGACACTTTGAGGATGTCGCCGATGCCGAGCTCGGAGATGTCGAGAGTGATCGACGAAGGAATGGCCGTCGGCAGCGCCATGATCATGACCGATGTCTCCATCGTCTCGACGAACCCGCCTTCCTCCTGGATGCCGATCGGGGTGCCGACATACTCGATGCCGACCTCGGCTTCGATCTCCACATCGAGCGAGACCGTGATGAAGTCGAGATGGGTGATGTCTCCCCGAACCGGATCACGCTGGATCTCTCGAGCAACAGTGAGCACGTCATCCGCACCGTCGATTTCGACGTTGATGAGTGCGTTCAGACCGGCTTCGGTGTGCAAGACGCCGTGCAGGGCACGAGTCTCGACGCTGACAGACTGAGTGTCGACGCCCTTTCCGTAGACAACGGCAGGAACCTGGCCATCGCGACGCATGCGACGCGCAGGTCGGCTTCCGAATCCGGTGCGCTTGAGAGCGCGCAAGGTCTCTTGCTGCATGATGGGGCTCCTCGGGGAATCTGAAGGGGTGGGACCAGTGTAGGGCGAATGAGAGACAAGACACAGGAAGAGCCAACAGCCGACAGCCGACAGCCGACAGCCAGAAGAGGAAGAGGCTACGGCCGGCCATGTCTTCGGGCTGTTGGCTGTTCGCTGTTGGCTGTTCGCTGTCAGCTAACCACCCAAGAAACTCAACCTCACCTGACGGACTGGGTTGTCTTGGTTCGGATCTACCAGGACGATCGACTGCCAGGTACCGAGAGCGAGACGCCCATCGATCACCGGGACAACGGTCGATGGAGCGACGATGCCCGGCATCACGTGGTCTGCGCCGTGTCCGGGCGATCCGTGGCGATGCCGATAGTGACGATCGTCCCTCGGCAGCATGGCGTCGATGGCATCCATCAGATCGTCATCGCTGCCGGCCCCGGTTTCGATCACGGCGATCCCCGCCGTTGCATGTGGGACGAAGACGTTGAGCAAGCCGTCACCCTTGCCAGAAATGAATCGAGTGGCGTCGGCAGTGAGATCGAAGACTCCCCTTCGGTACCCGGTCTCGATCGAGAGGATCTCGGTGTCCACAGCCGTTCGTCAGACGTTCTCGCCCTGGAAGATCTCGCTCACAGAGGCATCCGCAAAGATGGCATTGACGGCGCCCGCGAGAATCGGCCCAACGGAGAGCACCGTGACCTTGCTGAGAGCGAGTGCTTCTGGCGGAACCGGGAGCGAATTGGTGATCATGAGCTCATCGATCGGAGCATCCTTGATCCGCTGGACCGCCGGAGGCGACAGAACTCCGTGGGTCGCCAGGACTCTCACCGACAGGGCCCCGCGTCGCATCAGCAAGTCGGCGGCCCCGACCACTGTCCCTGCGGTGTCGATCATGTCGTCCACGATGATGCAGTGTCGGTCCCTCACATCGCCGACGACCCACAGTGTTGATGATTCGTTCCGAACGTCGGTCGATCGTCGCTTGTGCACGAATGCGACCCTCGCGCCGAGGTGTGAGGCGTACCGCGACGCCAATTTGACCCTGCCCGAGTCCGGAGAGACCATCGTTGTGGGACCCTCGGTCGTCTTCGACAGATACTCGGAGAAAAGATGAAGCGCTGTGAGGTGGTCGAACGGCTTGTCGACGAACCCCTGGATCTGCCCAGTGTGGAGGTCGAGACTGACGATACGATCTGCGCCTGCTGAGATGAACATATCCCCCATCAGGCGAGCCGAGATCGGTTCACGGGGGCGTCCCTTCTTGTCCTGCCTGGCGTAGCCGTAGAACGGCACGACCGCTGTGATCCGCTTCGTCGACGCTCGTCTGAGAGCGTCGATCATGATCAACTGCTCCATGATGTTGAAGTTGATCGGTGCCGTATGACTCTGGATCACAAAGGCATCGGCACCGCGAACGCTCTCGGTATAGTGGATGTAGATCTCGCCATTGGCGAAGACCGAGCGTTCCACGCCTCCGAGCTCGACGCCAAGGATATGAGCCACTTCCTCGGCGAGCGGTTCATTCGCTGAACCCGAGAACACCATCAACCGTTTCTGGCTTCGAAGCTCCATTACTCCCCGTCCTGAGACGCCCGACGCTTCCTTCTGTCAGCGTAGCCCGGGATCTCCTTCTGATGCGAACGCTCGATAGCGAGCGCACCGGGTGTCACATCGTGCGTGATGACGGATCCGGCGCCCGTGTATGCATCATCTCCGATCGTTACAGGAGCGACGAGCATGGTGTCTGAGCCGATCCTCACACGGTCCCCGATCGTGGTCCTGTGCTTGTCGAACCCGTCGTAATTGACGGTCACGGTGGCTGCGCCGATGTTCGAGGCTTCACCGATCGTTGTATCGCCGATGTAACTGAGGTGCGGGACCTTGGAACCCGTCCCAACCTGCGAGTTCTTGATCTCGACAAATGCGCCAGCCTTCGACCTCTCTCCAAGATCGGCTCCCGGTCGCAGATAGGTGAAGGGCCCGATCGTCGCTTCCGCCCCGACAGCGGCTCCGTCGAGCACTGAGAAACGAACGGTTGCCCCGGGGGCGATCGATGTGCTCACG
>JAOZMA010000251.1 GCA_029934555.1 Acidimicrobiia bacterium
TTGGCTCAGATGGATGGACGCGCTACAACCACTACCTCGAAGAGCGCAACATTGACCCACACGTCGAGGAGGCGTGACAAGGATCAGTGCCGACTTCTTAGCCCGCATTCGACATCAGCGACCTGCATACTTGGAAGTGACGGGTTGGGACGCGTCGAGGTGCGGGGCATCTCGCATGCGCCCGAACCGCCAATCTCCGGCAACAACCGTGATCTGATGCGACCGCCCGGCTCATCCATGGATGCCTGATTGATATGAGTGGGGATGTGCGGTGCAGCAGTGCCGTCACCTCGTGCCTGACGCTCTCGCTGGAGACCCTTCACGGTGAGGTACTCTCAGGGTGACGAATCGTTGGGGGGTTCGAACACTGGAGTGTGGCGTGGAAACTGATAGCGAGAGTGCGGAACGCTACGAGCGGGAACGCAAAGAAGCACACGAGCGGGCCGAACTGGAGCGTAAGGCCGAGCGTGAACGGGCCGATCTCAGGCGTGCGGACGACCGTGAGCGGCATGATCGAGATCGGAGAGAGAGATGACCCCTGCTACAAAGTCTCAACCCGTCACCAGTCCTGTAAGACAGCGGTGTGTCGGCTGCGGTCACCCCGCCGGTGAACACTTCGGTCGGAAGCAATGCACCGTACCCAAGTGTCCGTGCCTCGAGTTCCAACCGCCGAGACAGCCCTGAACACAAGAACCGACACCCTGGGCGACTAGGCGAAAATCGCAGGGTTCCGATATGTGACGTCATCACCGGTGATACGTGGGTCCGTCAGGATGGCGTAGATGTATCTCGGGCCAGCCAGGTCGCTGAGTTGGACTGGATGCGAGAGCGGCATGCGAGTGAGAGCCACTGCGATCTGTGATCGAGATAGGTCCCGGTCGGTCGTGTCGAGGTGGACGGTGTCGCCGCTCACGGAATAGGTGAACGACTTGCCATGCTCCGGTTGGAATGCCTCGCCAGAATAGGCAATTATCCGATGCCACACGGTATCGATCGCAGTCATCACGACACATCGTAGCGGCGCTCCAACAACGCCCATGACCGATGGGACACTCTCAGGGATCTGACCGTCACACCGACCGAAGTGGGCGACCTCGCTCGCCCCGCCGCCATCCATATCCGGCTGCGTGAACGGCGTGGCAGGTCCGTTCACAGGGTACATAGGTGCCTCGATGGGGGCCGGGGCTACGTGATGGATGTCTACTCTCTGAGGACTCGGCGAAGAGGTGAGAATGACTGAGCAAGAACAGCTCGTTCGTGATGCGCATGCGGTGTTCCTGCCCGCCATCGACGAGGCGTCGATCCCGGGTCACATCTCTGACCATCTCGCTGCCGGGGGCACGTCAGTGCTCATCGGCGAATCTCGGGAGGAGTATGTCGCTCGGGAGATGTCGCCTGAGCGGCGGTTGGCCGAGACCAGCGAGTGGTTCTCCGAGATGACGAACGAGATTCGGGATCGTGCCGGAGGGAAGGCTCTGGTGGCGATCGATCAGGAGCTTGGGGGGATACAACGCCTTCATGATCTCGCCACCGCACTTCCTTCGCCAAGCGAAGCGGTCGCAGCCGACCAGTGGAGTATCAAGACGGCTGCAACCCGCCTCGCCGAGGAGTGCTCCGCACTCGGTATCAACGTCGTGTTGTCGCCCATTGTTGACGTCGTGACCGGATCGAATCCATGGCTTGAGGCTCGCACCGTCTCGTCAGACGTGAGCACCGTCAGCCGGATAGCCACAGCGTTCGTCCACGGGCTTCAGTCTTCTGGGAGAGTCGCCGCCACAGCGAAGCACTTCCCGGGCCATCCACTCGTTGCTCTGGACCCTGCGTTGCATGAGACATCGATGGTGGAGGCCACTCGCAGCGAGCTGGAACCAAGCCTCGATGTGTTCCGCGCCGTCATCGATGCCGGAGTCAGGGTGATCATGACCGGACCGACGCTCGTACCAGCCTTTGATACCGGCAATGCAGCATCCCGATCCGCCGCCACTGTCCACTTCCTCAAAACCGATCTCGGTTTCGGCGGCGTCATTCTCAGCGACGACCTCGACGCGCCGGGGATACTGCGGGGCAGCTCACTCGAACAAGCTGCAATCGACGCCCTGACGGCTGGCATCGACTGGTTGCTCGTAGCCGGGACACCGAGCCTGCCGGACCTCGTCGCTGCGGTCGCGAAAGCCGTCACCATGGGGCACCTGTCTTCGGCCCGCGTCCATGCAGCAGCTCAAGCCGTCAGGACACTGACCGGCGACATCGGATAGACGGCCCGACACGCAACACCAACCCAGCCGCACACCCGGCAAATACAGCGCACACATAGACCTCGATATGGGTCCCGTCAACAGCGAGCGTCTCAGTGTTTCTACTGGTGGACGACGATCCATACTGCGATGTAGTGGGCGGTGAAGGCAGCAATGGTGAGCAAGTGGAAGACCTCATGGAACCCGAACGTGTGTTCAGATGGGTTGGGCCACTTGGTGGCGTAGACGACTGCGCCGAGCGTGTAGAGGACACCACCGATGGCGATAAGGGCGACCACTCCCAGGCCGGCTTCATCGACCAACTCCGGCAAGAAGAACACGACGACCCACCCAACAACAACATAGAGCGATGTGGACAGCCAGCGAGGTACGCCGATCCAGAACACCGTGAGCACGACGCCAACGAGCGCACCCGTCCAAACGATGGACAGCAACAGTTTCCCCGAGCTCTGTGGCAGTGCAAGGACGGCGAACGGTGTGTAAGTCCCTGCGATGATCAGATAGATGTTCGCGTGATCCAACCGTCGAAGTATCGCTTCAACATTCGTTGACCATGAGCCACGGTGAAGAAGGGCACTCACTCCGAACAGCAGCAGGGCCGTCGAGACGAAGATGGCCGAACTGACACGACCCGCCGAGGTTGGCGCAGTGGCGACGAGCACCAGCCCCGCAATGAGGGCGACCGGGAACATGGCGGCGTGTTGCCAGCCGCGCCATGACGGCTTCACCGGAGGTGTGACAATGGTTTCCTGCATCGTTTCGCCGTTTCCCAATCTAGAAGGGCGGAGAGAGGCTACAGCTCGCCCTGACGCAGTGTCGGGCCACCCACATCCGGCTGCACGGTTCGGTGAGACCGCTCACGGGGCGCATAGGCTTCAACATGGGCGGTGTCGGCATTCGACCGTGGAACGTCAAAGAGGTCAGCCGGCGAAGTCGTATCCGAGGTCGTAGATCAACTCGGCTATGAGCAGCGCACCAGCTTCGCTCGGATGCACCTTGTCAGGACCTATGAGTCCCCGGTCCGTCGGGTCATCGGTGCCGTCGGGACCCATGAACTCAGCGAATACCCGTGCCGTGGGAATCCCGTACTTGGCGGCGGTTTCGGCGAAGAACTCCTGAGCCTCTTGCCAATACGGGTTCGTCACCTGCAACGTGTCAGCGGCGATCTGATCCGCAACGAGAAATGGGTACCCATCGACAGCACGAATCAACGTCTCAGACGGATCAACAACCTGCGTCAGCAGCGAGAACATCTCCTCAACACCGTCCTTGTACTCGGCAAGCACGTCGCTGCTGCACTGCTGCTGGTCGCCCCCTTCGCATACGGGCTCCACGTCCAGTTCTGCGAGTCCGAGTGCGGTCGCTATGAAGAACGTAAGTTCAGCAACGGGACTCTCGATGATGACGATATCGGCTTTCTCCAATTTCGT
>JAOZMA010000252.1 GCA_029934555.1 Acidimicrobiia bacterium
GAACAGAGCGAGAAGCGGTACCTCACCCCGGCTGAGATCCGGCACCTCGCCGACATCATCGACCCCCGCTTCCAAGCCCTCGTACTCACCGCTGCGTACAGCGGCGCCCGATATGGGGAGCTCGCCGGGCTCAGCGTCGACCATTACGAGCCACTCAAACGAACGATCCGCATTGAGCGGAACCTCACCGAAGTCTCCGGACATCTCGCCTTCGGAGAGACCAAGACCCGCGCAGCACGCCGCACCGTCTCCATCCCGACGTGGCTCGTCGACGTCCTCGCCCAACACATCGCCACCTACCCCGGAGATGACGGCTTGATCTTCACCGCACCCGCAGGAGGACCGCTGCGCCGCACCAGCTTCCGCACCCGCTTCTGGAAACCCGCAGTCCAATCGTCTGTCGGTGAACCGTGCCGGTTCCACGACATGAGACATACCCATGTGGCGCTCCTCATCGACCAAGGAGCCCACCCCTCGGTGATCGCCTCAAGGCTCGGGCACACGTCGGTGCGGACCGTCCTCGACGTCTACGGACACCTCTTCGATGGCCTCGACCGGGACATCGCCGATGCTCTTGATGCGCCTTCCGACGCACCTGCTGCCTACTTTCTGCCTACTTTGGGACAGAACAAGGTCATCGACTTCCCAGCCAAATAGCAGAAACCCTTGCAGAGCAAGGGTTTCCGGGGTGGGCGTTGACGGGCTCGAACCGCCGACCTCTGCCTTGTAAGGGCAGCGCTCTCCCAACTGAGCTAAACGCCCGGACCCGGGGATGCTACCGGCTTATCGATCTCACAGCGCACGCGGCAGTTTGAGCGGGGTTCCAGAGCGGGTGGTTCGCTCGGTCGTCGTCCTCTGGACCCAGCCGGCTGCATCCACCTTCACGTCGGTGTTGTCGCAACCTCCCGCAGCCCGATCCTGGAAATTCACCGATACGGATCCCACTGCGATCGGTTGATCCTTCTCCCCGACTGCCAGGAGATCGCTCCAGCGCACGGCGACCGGTGGGTGGTCGCATCGAGCGAACGACTCCGTCCAGACGATCGGCCCTCTCAGGTACTCGCCACGGCTGAATAGATCTCGCACCACCGTGACCTCGCCCGTGTGGAGGTCCTCGATCGAGCCTCGCCAAGCATGGAATCCTGCCGGTGCCCCATCGGGAGATCTGCCAATGGTCAGGCGATATGGACGGTACGGCGACCAGGAGAAGTCACGGGTGTTCACATCATCCGGTGTCGAAGGAAGAGGTGATGGAGAGCCCTGGAGCAGCGATCCGTCACCGGTAGGTGCATACCCGCCCCAGTTGGCGGCGGCCCGTCCCGGGAATCGGGGGTTGTGCTGTAAGCCGAGGTGCGCCCCTCCCCCACCCGGTTTCACAAACGATGTCTGGAGGGCCCAGAAGTAGAGGCGATCGATCGTCGGTGGTTCGATGATCTCGAGTGTGGCCGACACCTCGGTGAGCAGTTCCCCATACGGAAGCTCCCACCACAGGTGGAAGGAAGACGCACCATTGCCGCTCGGCGGGTCACCCGCTATTCGTGCGACGGGTGCCGCTCTTCCCAGGATCCGATCGAACCATGACATGCCACGAATGTAGCCGGAATCCGACTCGCTGTCGGTCATAAACAGCGATAGGGTTCCGCCCCGATGACCGTCGTCAAGAGCCGCCTGCTCCGATCTCTCTTCCTCGCACTCGGGATCTTCTTCCTGGGACTCGCGTTCGTCGGCATCGCCATTCCCCTCATCCCGACTGTGGGCCCCGTTCTCCTGGCCGCCTACTTCTTCTCGAAGTCTTCTGAACGCTTCGACAAGTGGCTCGTCGAGAACAGGCTCTTCGGTGGCATCGTTCGAGACTGGCGGGCCGGGCTCGGTTTCAGTATTCGAGCGAAATCGATCGCAATCGGAGCAATCATCCTGACGTTCTCGATCTCGATCCTGTTCGTCATCGACATCACCATCATCCGCCTCGGACTCATCGCGCTGGCGCTCTCTCTCGTCGTGTACATCGCTCAACTCCCCACGAAGCGTCTGGTTCCTGCACCCGCCTGACCCGACATCGCGAGCGAATCAGCTGTGCCGTGTCCTCACCGGCAGATTCAGCGTGTCGCCGACTCGAGTGGACCGGTCGTGTCCGGGCGGTTCGTGGACCATCCGAACCCATCCCTGCTCCTGCACGAGACGGGTTCGGATGGACGGAGAGCCGCTACCGATCGACGACGTTGAACTCCATGATCATGCCGTGCTGGTAACCCAGCAGGCCTCCCTCGGCCAGCCACGGGGGTGTGTCAGTAGTCGATGCGTCAGGCGGGTCGACCATCCTCTCGACGACGGCCGGGTCGGCACCTTCGCGGACCATATCGAGTGTCAGGTATCGACCGGTCGTCTGGAGACGAATCCTTCCGTTGAAAGCAGCCTCGCCCGGTGCTGCGTCCAGATGGCCGATCCCTCGGAGTTGTGCTTCGAGCTCTTCGGGAGACAGAGCGGCGAGCTCTTCGAGAGATCTCTCATCCCCGGCAGGAACACCGAACACGACCAGGTTGTGGTACTCGACTGCTGACCTGTTCACAAGTTCGAGCGCGTCTCCTGCGGTCAGTTGGCTTGGGAGCCCGCGGAACTCGTAGTCGACCGCCTCTACCTCGACCGTCATGGCTACCGCGGGGGCCACAGTCGTCGCGACCGGCGCAACCGTCGTGACTGGCACCGCTTGGGTCGTGGGAGGCACCACCGTTACCGGTTGTGTCGCAGGCGACACCTCGGTGCTCGTGCTTGCCAGGGCGAACGCCACGCCGACCAACAGCACGATTCCGAACGCGGCGGCTGCGACCAGCCAGCCGGTGGGTCGTCGTCTTGGCGGGACAGTGGTTGTCTTCTTCTCTTGGGTCTGCATTCCGATCCTCCGATCGATTTCGCGGAGAGCCAGATCGTGAGTCCAGACAACGTCCGGCAGCGGCGCGTCATCGCCGTAGGCGTTGGCGCGACCGAGCTGATTGAGTAGCTGGGTGTCGTTCACTGATCACCTCCTTCTTCGATCGCACGGAAGGTCGAAGCCGCGGGTCGCGGCTCCGGTATGTCCGCCGCCCGTCGGAGACGGCGGATCGCACGGGTCAGGCGCTTTCGGGCTGCTTCGGGACTGCAGCCGAGAGCGACCGACAACTGGGAATAGTCGAGGTCTTCATGCGTGTGGAGCAGGAGCACTTCCTGGTCTCCAGGCTTGAGCGTGCGGAGCGCTCCCAATAGATCATCGAGTTCGCTGTTTCGGACGATGACCGACTCCGGCCCTGCTTCCGGATGGGCAGCCTGCCCGTCGAGTTTGACCACGAGCGCTCGGAACCGGCGTGTTGATCGGCGTCGATTGGAGATCTCGTGATGAGCGACCCGGTAGAGCCAGGGAAGCGTGTCTGTGCCTTCGGGCATCTTGTCCACCTTCCGCCAAGCCACCGCGAACACTTCGGCGACGACGTCGTTGACATCATCGATCGCAACCCGCCTCAGGCAGTAGCGATTCATTGCAGCGAAGTGGTCGTCGAATGCTCGACGGAACTTCGCACTTGATCCTGTGGACACGACGGACACTGCGCCTCCCCGCGCTTCCTCTCATCCGGTATACGTCCGAATCGTACGGAACCGGACAAGAAATGTCTCGGGTGTCCGGAATCGTGGCGTCCGGACGTATACAGATCGAACA
>JAOZMA010000020.1:0-7527 GCA_029934555.1 Acidimicrobiia bacterium
CTCTCGCGATGATCGCAGCCGCATCGCCGATCGCGTTCGCCGATGCCGCACATGCAGTCACGGTTGTTGAGTTCGGCCCGTAGAGGTTGAAGTCGATCGAGACCTGGCCACCGGCCAGATTGGCGATGATCTTGGGGATACCGAACGGACTCAGCCGGTGCGGTCCGATCTCGAGCAGCGTCGTCAGCTCCTCTTCGAATGTGGCTACACCCCCGATACCCGTGCCGACGACGACGCCGGTGCGGTAGGCCTCCGGATCGTCGGGCTCGTACGCGATGCCTGCGTCTTCCAGTGCTTGTTGTGCGGCGACCCAGAAGAACTGGGCGTATCGATCCATCCGCCTCGCCTGACGACGCGGCATGAACGCCTCGATATCGAAATCAGCGATCTCTCCGGCGATCTGCGAGGGCAGGTCCGAAGCATCGATCAACGTGATCGGGCCGACTCCCGATCTGCCTTCGAGAAGGCCGCGCCAGGTGCTGTCGACGTCACCGCCGACGGGATTGATGGTTCCAAGGCCTGTGACGACGACGCGACGGTCGTTCATGATGCGCTCCTACTCCCGCTCCTAGCCGTTGAGCTTCGCCTCGACGAGATCGACGGCTTCGCCGACCGTGGTGATCTGTTCGGCTTCCTCGTCGGGGATCTTCACTCCGAAGTTGTCTTCGAGGGCCATGAGCAATTCGACGACGCCAAGCGAGTCGACGTCGAGGTCCTCTTCGAACTTCGCTTCTTGTGTGATGTCGTCCCGTTCGATTCCGAGTTCATCGACGAGAAGGTCGGTCAGCTTCGATTCGATCTCTGTGCGATCCATTGGTTCAGCCTCCTGGTTGTCGTTCATAGGGCCAGACCGCCGTCAACGACGAGTGTCTGCCCCGTTACATATGCCGCGTCGTCGGAGGCAAGATAGCCCACCGCCGCAGCGATCTCTTCCGGTCTTCCGAGTCGACCGAGGGCAGCCCTGCTGGCGACCTCGTCGGCGATCTCGGTTCCGAGTCCTTCCGTCATGTCCGTCTCGATGAAACCAGGGGCGACCACGTTGACCGTGATGTTCCTCGATCCGATCTCGCGGGCGATCGATTTCGAGAAGCCGATGATCCCGGCCTTCGATGCCGCGTAGTTCGCCTGGCCCGGGTTGCCCGATATCCCTGAGATCGAACTCACCGAGATGATCCGGCCCCATCGGGAACGCAGCATGCCGCGCATCGCTGCCCTGGAACAGAGGTACACGGATCGCAGGTTCGTCTCGATGACCTCGTCCCAGGCTTCTGGCCCCATCCTCATCAGCAGGTCGTCCCTCGTGATCCCCGCGTTGTTGACGAGCACCTCGACCTTCCCGAGACGATCCTCCACGGTCTCGAACATCGCAGACACCGCGTCGGTGTCCCCAACGTCCGCCTGCACTGCGATCGCCGTCCCCCCGGCGGCGACGATCTCTTCAACCACGTCGTCGGCCGCTGCGCTGTTCGCTGCGTAGTTGACGGCGACGACATGGCCGTCGGATGCGAGGCGCAACGCGATCGCGCGACCGATCCCACGAGAACCCCCGGTGACGAGCGCCACACGGCTCATCCGTACCTCGCACGCTGTCGATCCACCATGATCTCGATGCCGGTTCGCTCACTCGGAGGGAGGGCGGCGTCGCTGGTCGACTTCGGCTCGACCCGCTGACCCCACTGGATGGCGGTCGCGCCCCAGGTCAGGCCCGCCCCGAAAGCGACGAGCACGAGTTTGGCCCCCGGCTTCAGTCGGCCCTTGTCGATGGCTTCCGAAAGGGCGATCGGGATCGTGGCCGCCGAGGTGTTCCCGTATGCGTCGATGTTCGTGTACACCTTGTCGGGGTCGATCCCGAGGCGCTTCGTCGTGGCGTCGATGATCCTGATGTTGGCCTGATGAGGGATGAGCAGATCCACGTCATCGATCGACCAACCGGCATCGGCAAGCGCCTTATCGGCTGCAGCGACCATCCCAACGACCGCATTCCGGAACACCTCGCGTCCATCCATCACGACCTGTACCGGTGAGGGGATGTCCATCCACGATGATCCGGCGCCCTCGATGGTGAGAGCACCAGCGAGGTTGCCGTCCGACCCGACGTTGATCGATTGGATGCCCTCGTCGGTCTCCGATGCTTCGATGATGACCGCACCGGATCCGTCGCCGAACAGCACCGCCGTGTCGCGATTGTTGAGATCGAGATACGGTGTGAGACGTTCGGATCCGAGAAGAAGGATCCGCCTTGCCGACCCCGTGGCGATGAGGCCGGCGGCGAGATTGAGGCCGTAGATGAAACCGGTGCAGCCAGCATTGGTATCGGTCGCAGCCGCGTTCACGGCGCCGAGCTTCGCCTGTAGGTGGCAAGCCATCGCAGGGATGAATCGGTCGGGAGTGCAGGTCGCAACCAGGATGTAGTCGAGATCGGTCGCCTCTAACCCGGCGGCTGCGAGGGCATGCCGTGAAGCAACCGCTGCCATGTCCGAGTTGTCGACGTGCGAGACCCTCCGTTGCCGGATACCCGAACGCGTCGCGATCCACTCGTCCGAAGTGTCGATGACGGACGCAAGGTCATCGTTCGTCACTGTTGGCTCGGGCATACATCGGCCCCAGCCCGTGATCATCGCTCGTTTCATTCGTGTTCCTCCTCGGGCAAGTCTGTCATTGTACGGACGGGTCGCTCGCGACCGTGGCGATTCCGTCGAGGTCAGAGACCACATGCACGATCGCATCGGGGATCGTGCGCTTGACGAGGCCCGCCGTCACGTCGCCGGGTCCGACATGGATGAACGTCGTGATCCCGTCCGCCGCCATCTGATCGAGCGTCGCTGCGAACTGGACCGGTCGGACGAGCTGCTCGCCGAGCTGCCGCGCCGGATCCTCGACCGGCGACCCTGTCGTGTTCGCGTAGACGGGGAAAGCCGGTGCGGCGAATCCGACCTCTCCAATGGCGGTCGCCAGACGATGAGCAGCCGGCTCCATGTACGGAGAATGGAACGCTCCCGCGACATCGAGGGGAATAGCCCTGCGGATACCGAGGGATCGGGCGTTCTCGCTGAGCCACTCGATATCGGGTGCGCTTCCTGCGACCACGATCTGCGACGGCGTGTTCACGTTCGCGACCCAGAGCCTCCCACCGTCCGCCCGTCGGTCCGCTGCAACACGTTCTGCCTGTTCGAGATCGGCACCGATCAGCGCCGCCATACCCGACGGATCGCTCGCCGACGGTGCGTCGGCCATCGCTCGGCCACGTTCGGCGACGAGTGCCAGCCCCTCCTCGTATGGGAACACGTCCGCAGCGGCAAGGGCCGTGTACTCGCCCAGCGAGTGCCCGGCGGCCGCAGCCGGTGAGGTTGGCAGGGCATCCCTCAGTGTGTCCCAGAGAGCGTACGACAGGGCGAACAGGGCCGGCTGAGCGTGTTCCGTCTTCGTCAGCTCTTCCTGAGGGCCGTCGGTGACCAGCCTCTCGAGCGACCATCCGAGGACGCGATCGGCCGTCTCAACCAGGAGATCGGGGCGAACAGAGAAGAGGTCGGCTCCCATGCCGACCTTCTGGCTCCCCTGGCCGGGGAAAAGGATGGCGTATCTGGACATCAGCGATCTACTCCACGTTGGTTCTGTGTACCGACCCCCGGCGTGTCACGGAGGTTTCAATATCGATTCGACGCTAGCCTCGCGCCGCCACCTCCGAGGAGTTCTTCCACATGATCGACCGCCGCTCTCAGCTCAGCGCGTCCGTACCCGTGGGGCCCAAGGCCCCTCTGCGAATCCCGAACGAGTTCATCAGGCTCTACGACCTTGCATACAACCTCTGGTGGTCGTGGGATCCGGCCGGTCGCGACCTCTGGAGTCAGATCGATCCGCAGGCTTGGTCCACGACGCGAAACCCCATCGGCATGCTTCAGGTCGTTGAACCTTCGACATGGGAAGCCCTGGCCGCCAGCGAGAGTTTCAGCGAGTTGTACAACGAGGTCGTCGAACGATTCGACCAGTACCTCTCAAGCGAACAGACGTGGTTCGACACGAACTACGCAGGTGACCTCGACGGCCCGGTTGCTTACCTCTGCGCCGAGTACGGCATCAACGAGAAACTCCCCTTCTACTCGGGAGGCCTCGGTGTCCTCGCAGGCGACCATGTGAAGTCGGCGTCGGATCTCGGCGTGCCTCTCGTCGCCGTCGGCCTCCTCTATCGGCGGGGCTTCTTTCGCCAGGCCATCGACCCCGACGGCTGGCAGCAGCACACGTATCAACGGCTCGAGATGCGACGACGTCCCATTCGCGAAGTGCTCGATCCGCACAGCGGGCGCCCGCTTCGCGTATCGATCTCCCTCGATGGCCGGGACATCGCGGTCGGCGCATGGCGGATCGACGTCGGGCGGGTTCCCCTCATCCTGCTCGACACGGACCTCCCAGAGAACGATCCCGCTGATCGCCCGATTACCCACATCCTCTACGTGCGAGGCCGCGAGGCACGCTTCGCTCAGGAGACCGTGCTCGGCATCGGCGGGGCCAGAGTGCTGCGTGCGCTCGGAATCGATCCGTCGGTCTGGCATGTCAACGAGGGACACGCAGCGTTGAGCCTCCTCGAGCGCCTCTCCTGGGAGATCGATGCCGGAGAGGACCTCGAAACGGCGAAACGCTCGGTCGCCGACCGGACACTATTCACGCTCCACACGCCCGTCCCTGCCGGGAATGAGATCTTCGACCCTCTTCTTGTCGCCACCGCCCTCGAAGGCACGATCGACCACATCGACACCGAGACCCACCGGGATCTTGCCAGAAGCGGGTCCAACGATGGCACCGTCTTCGACATGGGCGCGCTCGCCATCCGCCTCTCCGATCGCACCAACGGTGTCTCGGTTCGGCACGCCGACATCGTCACCCGCGACTGGGGAGACCTCATCGGAGGGTCGGCGTTCCCCATTACGAACGGTGTTCATCCATCGACATGGCTCGGCCGATCTATGTGCCGTCTCCTCGAGCGCACGCTCGGGCGGGATTGGGCAGGCAGGATCCTGGATCCGGAGACGTGGGAGGCGATCCGGGACATCGACGACGACCGTGTCTGGCGCGCCCATGTCGCTCAGCGCGAACTGATGACGCGCCGTCTCCGGTCCCGTCTCCGGGAGGAGTACGCCCGCCACGGCGTTGGATCGCGCAGATTGCGTTGGCTCGACGATCAACTGCCTGCCGATCGGCTCACGATTGGATTCGCCCGACGCTTCGCCACCTACAAGCGGGCGGGGATGCTCTTCACCGATCCCGACCGGCTCGAGGCGATTCTCCGGAATCCCGATCGACCCGTTCAGCTCGTCTTCGCTGGAAAAGCACACCCCGCCGATCGTGATGGACAAGCGCTCATCAAGAGCGTCTTCGAGATGTCCCAGAATCCGCGTTTCGAAGGTCATCTGTTCTTCATCGAGGACTACGACCTGCGTCTCGGCCGGACGATGGTCACGGGATCAGATGTTTGGCTGAACACGCCCGTCCCACCTCGCGAGGCCAGCGGAACGTCAGGCATGAAGGCCGCCGCGAACGGCGGGTTGAACCTCAGCGTCCTCGACGGTTGGTGGGCGGAAGGCTTCGACGGCACGAACGGTTGGGGATTCGCCGAGCACTTCTCATCGGATGCAGAGGATGCGGACACGCTGTACCGCTTGCTCGAGTCCGAGGTCGTACCGACGTTCTACGACAGAGACCAGAGCGGTCTGCCCGGGCCGTGGATCGCCATGATGAAGTCGGCCATGATCACCGGCCTTTCGGAGTTCTCGACCCACCGCATGGTCAAGGACTACACCGAGAAGGCGTACCTGCCCCTCGGAGAGCGCCGGAGCTAACCCTGCTCCAAATCGAGTGCGTTGCGGATCCCGCGAACCGCTTGTGCGGTCCGTTGATCGTTCTCAACAAGAGCGAACCGCACGTACCCGTCGCCGGACGGACCGAAGCCGATGCCGGGGCTCACTGCCACCTTCGCTTCGTCCAGGAGATACAGGGCGAAGTCGAGTGAGTCCATGTGCCGGTACGGCTCGGGGATCCTTGCCCACACGAACATCGTGCTCTTCGGTTTCTCGATCTCCCACCCCATGCGATTGAGACCATCGACGAGGATGTCCCGCCGCCGCTCGTAGATGTCAACCACTTCATGTACGTAGTCGTCGCACTCGTTCAGGGCGATGATCGATGCGATCTGGATCGGCTGGAACGTGCCGTAGTCGAGATACGACTTCAGCTGGGCCAATGCCGCGACCATCTCCGGGTTCCCGACCACGAAGCCGACTCGCCAGCCCGCCATCGAATGGCTCTTCGACAGGGTGTACAACTCGACGCCAACATCCTTGGCTCCTGGAACCTGGAGCATGCTCGGGGGTACATAGTCGTCGTATGCGATGTCGGCGTACGCGAAGTCGTGAACGAGCATCGTGTCGTTCTCTTTCGCGAACGCCACGAGACGTTCGAAGAAGTCGATGTCGACCGTCGCCGTCGTCGGATTGTGCGGAAACGAGGTCACGATCACGCGCGGCCGGGGCCAGGTGTTGTGGTACGCCTCGGTGAGTCGTTCGAAGAAATCGATCCCGGTCGAGAGATGCACACGCTGGACCTCGGCCCCCGACAGGACGGCGGCGTAGATGTGGATCGGATACGACGGTTCGGGAACCAGCGCCACGTCTCCGGGCTGAACGAGCGCCCACATGAGATGAGACAGCCCCTCCTTCGCCCCGATGGTGTTGATGACCTCGGTCTCGGGATCGAGTTCCACTCCGTAGCGGCGCAGGTAGCGATCGGCGACCGCCTTCCGGAGGTTCGGGATGCCGCGAGACGCCGAGTACCGGTGGTTCTTCTCGTTTTGCGCCGCCTCGACGAGTTTGTCGACGACGAGCGGAGGTGAGGGGATGTCCGGGTTGCCGAAACCCAGATCGATGACATCGACGCCGCTTCGGCGTGCCTCGAGCACCTTCGAGGTCACTTTGGCGAAGACGTACGGGGGCAGGTTGTCGATTCGTCGGAAATCCATTCGAGGAGCGTAGGCGGTGAGCCGACGATCTGGAGGGATTGGTTCCGCGAGTTGGTCAGCCGGGAAGGAGCTTCCGGAGCGGACCGGGCACGATCTCTGCGCCCCACTCCGTCGCGGCGAGCACGAGATCGAGCGAATCCTCGGAACCGTCCCAGTGTTCGTCGACGAGCTCACGGCCCGCTCCGTCGATCAGATGGTTCAAGGCGATCGCTACGACGATCAAATCGTCGAGCTGGCCGATCCCGGCGATGAAGTCCGGGATCAGGTCGATCGGCGAGACGACGTAGATCATCGCTGCGGCTGCGAACGCCTTCCGCTTCACCGAGACGCGTGGATCGCGGGCGATCCGACCAAGGAGTTTGACGATGTTGGGGATCAGGAGGACCGCCTCGAGAGCGATCGCACGGGCGTCGCGCTTCGGAACCGGGTTCGAGTCGAGTCTTGACATGGTCACGAGCGTATCGACGAAGCGAGGTAAGCGGCACCGATCGCCCCCGCACGCGGACCGGCGCCGGCCACCA
>JAOZMA010000020.1:7627-14495 GCA_029934555.1 Acidimicrobiia bacterium
CGCGCAGGCTATCAGGCCTCGAGATGCCGGGAACCGAATTCGGGTCCACGAGCGTCAGACCGGTAATCGAGCTTGGAGGCTCAGATGAGACGAACCGTGACAATCGTCGCAGCGGCGGCACTGATGCTGACCGCGTGCACCCTACCCGCCGGCTCCGCAGAGCCGACAAGCACATCGGAGGCGACGACCACAACGGTCATCGAGTCCCCTCATCCGTCCGCATCGCGGGCGCTCATGCCGTTCGACGCATGCGACGATCTCCTCGACTGGACGATCGAGCACGCACTCGAGCGCGTCGGCCCGTACGGCCTCGATGGCTACGGCGCCTATCCGGTGTTCGCCGAGTTCTCGGATGTTGCCGGAGCGTTGGACTCCGCGGGAGGACGGGTCTCCGAAGAGCAGTCTGCCTTGCCGAACGCCGTCAAGTCCGGTGTGATCGGTACGAACCTCCAGGAGGCGGGCGTCGACGAACCCGACCTCGTCAAGACCGACGGAAGACGCATCGTGACGGTGAGCGGAAGCACCCTGTTCGTCCTCACCATCGACGGCGACCGGTTGACGCTCGAAGGCTCCATCGACCTCGGGTTCTGGACCCAGGACCTCTTCCTCGACGGTGACCGGGTGATCGCTATCGCCGACGGTGGCTACGACGCCGTCCCGTTCCGAGAGGACGTCATCGGCACGGACGGCATCAGCGCACCCGTGTACACGTCGGTTCTGACGGTGGCAGAGATCGACATCTCCGATGTCGACGATCCCGTACTGGCGAGAACTCTCCGTATCGACGGTCGATATGTGTCGTCTCGCATGGTCGACGGCTCGGTGCGCCTCGTCGTGTCGTCCGGTCCCACCGGGTTCGCGTGGGCCTACCCCGAGGGTGGCGGTCTCCGGGCCGAACGGGAAGCCGAAGAGAAGAACCGGGAGATCATCGAGAACTCGACGATCGAGAACTGGCTCCCCTACTTCATCGTCACAGATCATGAGGGTCGCGATCAGGTCGTCGATGAAGGCACATTGCTCGCCTGCGACCGCACGCATCGCCCCGACGAGTTCTCCGGGTTCACGACGCTCTCACTCGTGACGCTCGATGCCTCCGTACTCGACATCGCCGATTCGACGGGTGTCTTCGCAGACGGCGACATCGTGTATTCATCCGACGATGCGACCTACGTCGCCACCACCCGTTGGCAGGACCCGATCCTGTTCGAACGCGGCGAACGTCCCGAAGGCGTGGAGACGAAGATCCACAAGTTCGCTCTCTCGCCGTCCGGCGCCGACTATCGGGCGTCCGGCGCGGTACCGGGCTACATGCTGAGTCAGTGGTCGATGTCGGAGTACGACGGCTATTTGCGTGTTGCGTCCACCGATTCGCCGCAGTGGTGGGACGGACCCGAATCGGAATCGATGGTCACCGTCCTCGACACAGTTGGAGACGAACTGGTTGAAGTCGGCAGCGTTGACGGACTCGGCCGTGGAGAGCGGATCTACTCGGTGCGCTTCTTCGCTGATCGGGGTTACGTCGTGACGTTCCGCCAGGTCGACCCCCTCTATGTCATCGACCTGTCAGACCCCAAGGATCCAACCGTCGAAGGCGAACTGAAGATCCCCGGCTACTCGGCCTATCTGCACCCGATAGACGGGGACCACCTGCTCGGTATCGGGCAGGACGCCGATCTCGACGGGCGCGCGCTCGGCCTCCAGGCCTCCCTCTTCGACGTGTCTGATCCGGACGATCCGGAACGGACTGATCGCTTCACGATGAAGGATGCTCAGTCCGAATTGGAATGGGACCACCACGCCTTCCTCCACGACCCATCATCCGGTCTGACGGTCTTCCCCTACCAGCGTTGGGATGAGAGCAAGAACGGACCTCCTCCGACGGGAGCGCTCGTGTTGACGGTCACCGATGACGGGATCCGCAAGGCGGGCATCATCTCACACGACCAGAAGGGTTCAGGCTGGTGGATGCCGATCCGCCGCACGCTCCTCATCGACGGCAACCTGATAACCGTCTCAGACGGTGGAGTGATGGTCTCAGACGCAGACACGCTGGACACGCTGGATTGGGTGGGGTTCTAGGCCAGTAGAGCAGTAGAGCAGTAGATCAGTAGATCAGCTCTGCTCTACTGCTCTACTGCTCTGCTGGCTGCTCGCCTACTCGATCGTGATCTTCGTCGGGCCGCCGGCTCCGTCTTCTTCGTCACCCGGCTCTCGTACGGCCGAGACGATCTCGTCAACGAAGGCAGCAACACCACCGACCACCTCATAGGTGGCCTTGGCCATATGGACGCCGGCGCGACGCAATCCGTTCTGAATCGGACGCTGTTCTCTGAACCGATCCCACATCATTCCACCATCCCAAATGTCACTCGAAGCTCGCCTTCATGAAGTTTGGCACCCAGGACGTGCCTCCGGCGGAGGGAATCCGGCAGCACGATCGACCGTCGATAGGGCCCGACCGTGACGAACAGCTCGTGCTCGTGGCGCATCATGTCGACGTCCGCGTGTTCGGCGAAAGGCATACCGACGATCATCACGACGTTCTCTCCGTCGTCCTCCACGCGGAAGGGGCGGCCTTCCGACAACCGATCTGTGGGATCGGTCTCGCCGAAGAGCTCCTCGCCGACCACTCTGAGTCGGTCCGGGCCGACCATCTCCTCGTCGAAGAGACGCAGTCTCCGGATGTCCACGTCGGCGAATCCCTCTTCGATAGAGTCGAGGTGCGTCGCCTGGATCTCCCTCCACCGATCGAAGTAGGGATCGGTCACGACGTCCGGGAGAACACGGTTCACGATCGCCGAATCGACGGCATACCCGAACAGACCGAGGTACGTGTAGGTGCGACGGGCCTCGGCGATGACCATCTTCTCCGGGTTCATGACCAGACGGGTCGATGTGATCTCGGGATCACCGAGGATGTCGCGAACGCCATCGATGCGCTCGTAGAAGCGGGATACGGAGTCGAAGACCTGTTCATCTGCGATTGGCATGGACGACATGCGGCTCACCACCGGGCGAACGACCCTCGCCACCTTGCGTCCCACCGGGAACATCTTCTCCATGTACCACGACATCACTTCCGGGAGGCTGAGCAGTCGGAGCGTCTCCGCCGTCGGGGCACAGTCCACGATGATCGTGTCGTACTCCGCTGCGTCGACGTGGTCCCGAACGCTGGCGAGGGAGAAGAGTTCGTCCATCCCGGGGAAGACCGTCAACTCTTCCGCCTCAATCCCGTTCAATCCGGACCAGTCGAAGATTTCGGTGAGATAGTCCCGGACGGCTCCCCACGACTCCTCGAGTCGCTGTTGCGAATCGATCTGTTGTGCATCGAGGCCGTCGACCACCATGGTCGGTTCGTCGCCGAGTTGGACCTGGTAGGCGTCGGCGAGCGAGTGCGCAGGATCGGTCGACATCACGAGCGTTCGATGACCGAGGTCCGCCGCACAGATCGCCGTGGCCGCCGCGACGGTGGTCTTCCCCACGCCACCTTTCCCGGTGACGAGGATGACACGCATCAGACGCCTTCTTCCGCTCGTTTCTTCAAGCCACGCAGAGCCGTACCGACGATCTGCTTCTCAGCCTGTCTGCGCAGGAAACCCGGTACCGTGAAGTTCGGCTCAACGCGAAGCGCGTAGACGACCTCGGTGTTACCGTCGTCGATCACGTTGAACGTGTAAGTGCCCTCGAGAAGTGTCAGATCGTCGTTGGGCCGTGCCGTCCACGTGAACCCGTTCTCAACGTCGTAGGCGTAGTCGAGTGTGTACGAAATCTCTTTGATCATCGCGTCGACCGTGAAGTCGGCGACGACGGGTCTTCCGTACTCGTCTTCTTCGGTCACTGCCACGGACTTCACTCCCCCGGCCCAGTCCGGGTACGTCTCGATGTCGAGAGCGATCTCGTACACGAACTGCTGCGATGCAGCGACCTCGATTGTTTGAACCGTCCCCTCCATCGACACTCCTTGCCTCAGTGGTTATCGAATCGTAGCCGTCCCCCGCTCCCTCAACACGTCGGATTCCCCGAGCGTGCACCGTCAGGGAGAGGCTCCGTCCGCAACGATCCTGGTGAACCGTAGTTCGTAGGCGATCTGCTCGGATGGATCCCGGTACCGACGTCGGATGGCCTCGATGCCGCTGCGACGCTCGTCCTCGGACAAGAGTTGGAGCGTGGACACGAATCCGGCCTCGATCGCGGGTATCCACTCGCCGGCCGTCCTGACCACGGCCTCGATCGGATGAGTGACCGATACCCGTGCCACACGGTTCTCCAGGTAGGTCGTGACCTTGTCGGGGTCCGGGAATCGCGCGCCGTCGATGACGGCGATCGACGGGAACCAACTTGTCAGGAAGGAGTGTTCGTAGTGGTCGGGGCCAAGTGTCCAGATCTCGATTCGACCGTCGCCGTCAATCACCCGGAGCGCCTCGTCGACCGATGCCATCCAGTCCCCGTAGTGGATCGAGAGATGGAACCAGACCAGGGCGAATAACCGGGGATGGAACGGCATAGCCTGCGCCGTTGCCCTCACTCCGGTGACCCCCCGGTCCCGTGATCCGATCAGCATCGTCATGGACGGATCGAGAAGTACGGGATCGTGGCCCTGTCGCTCCCAGACCGCCGAGTGGTTACCCGGTCCCCCGCCTGCGTCGAGTATCCGTGCTCCGGGAGTGAGACGTAGTCCTGCCTGCTCGGCACGTCCGATCGACGAACTCGACGGCGGCCGGTGCTCATAGGCCGAGGCGAGTCGATCCAGGTCGACGTCACTCATGGCGGGTCGCTCGTCCGGTCGCCCGGAAGTAGCCGGTGTTGATGCACATGGTCGAACCGATGCGCCACGTCGTTGCCTTCGGCTGGTGGATATCTCCGAAATAGTGGAACGACGGCTTCGTCGTCTTGACATAGTCAAGGATCGCGATCGATCCCTTCTCCCTGCCACCGATGACGTCGCCTGCCAGTGCCGGGATTGCGGGCGGAACGTGAGTCGCCAGGATGTCCACCGGCCCGAGGATCGACAATTTCTCGGCCATCTCGGCCTCGCTGACTTCGCCCGGCGTGTCGATCCTGGTCATGCCTCCACCGGCGAAACCAACCCGCAGACCGTCGATGGTGACAACCTCTGCGTCTACGAATCGGGATCCTTCGGGTAGATGAGCGGCGAGCATCCTCGGCCGGTCGACGTTCCCGTAGGTCACGTAGGACTCACAGCCCCGAAGCGCGTCGCACACGTCCCGGTAGGCGGCCTCGGTGACGGAGCGATACCGCTCTTGCAGTTCATCCTCGCGTCCGGCCCAATGCCGGTGCCACATCTCGGACGCCGCCTCGTGCCCTTCGGCATTGCGGATCCTGACGAAGTCATCAACGAGTTCTCTCCCGGATACGTCGGCCACGATGCCCTCGTTCGTTCGGTAGTCGATGTAGTTGATCAGGTCGCCGAGAACCAGCAGGGGCTCGCCCATCGACGCGACCCGTCGGAGCGCCTCCGATGCCCCATGAACGTCGGAAATGATGAGCATCAGGCGGTGTCTGGACCGAACACTCTGGCGACGATCACCATCGCAGCCGCACCTGCAAGGGCGCCCAGTATCGCCAGCGCAGGAGGCCAGCCGCCGAACGACGCCGACATGCCGGCCATACCGAATCCGACGACCCCGGCGACGATCGAGCGTCCGAGGACACCGAAGCGGCTCTCCGGGTCCGCGAACTCCCATCCGTCCACCCAGGTTCCTATCGCTACACCCACGATCCACGCGAGGAGCATGAGGAATCCGACGAAGAGGGCGATCGCGTAGACGGGGACCATGACGTCAGCGTAGACCGGGATCGGCGTGGCGTGGCGCCTTGGCCTGAACGATCTCGCTCCGAACCCGGCCGTCGTGCTCATCATCGAAGGCGACTTCGAGGGCGGCGTACGCGACATCGGTGTCGAACTCGCCGATCGCCCAGGCCGCGTGGGCCCGCAGGAGCCAGTCAGGATGACCGAGATACCCGATGACGATCGGTTCGAGTTGAGCGGATCGGTCGTTCCCCGCCGCGATCAGCGCATTCCTCCTGAGGATCCTTGGCCGTCGTGCAGGAAGGTAGAAGTGCCCGTACGCCTCGAGGAGTTCGTGGTCGGTCGCTCCGAGAATCCCCACGATCGAAGGTCCCGATACCGCAGGTGCGTCCGCTAGGACACGCTTCCCCGGAGGGCAGGCGGTCAGACAGTCATCGCATCCGTAGAGGCGATCTCCCACCGCCGAGCGCAGGTCGATCGGGATAACGCCGGAAGCCTGGAGCAGATGGGCGAGACAGCGCCTCACATCGATGACGCCGTCTGCAACGATGGCGTTCGTCGGACACGCGGGAATACAGGCGATACACGATCCACAGGAGCGATCCATCGGACTGTCGAGGTCGAGAGAGGCATCGGTAGCGACAGACCCGATCAACACCCATGGCCCTGCCCCTGGGACGAGCACCATCGAACTCTTCCCCCACCATCCGACGCCGGCACGCACCGCGGCGGCACGGTCGACAAGTCGCGAGTCGTCGGCGAGCACAGCGGTCCGGTGCCCGACCTCCGCCAGTTGCGCAGCAACGGCATCGAGCGCAGTCCGCAACCCCACGTAGGCATCGCCATCGGCGAAGCGGGCGATCCGCAATGCGGCCGAGTCCACTGCGGCGGTGCCCGCCTGCGGCTGGTACGCGTACGCAACTGTGACAAGTCGCTCCGCCCACGGCAGCGACCTACGAACATCGGACGCCACGGCAGAATCCCGGTACGTGAACGCGAGCGTGCCGGCAAGCCCGGCGTCCCGGCGAGCCTCCATAACCTCGGCCAGTCCGTCGAACGGATCGGCCGAGGTAACACCGAAGCCGATGCACCCGTGGT
>JAOZMA010000253.1 GCA_029934555.1 Acidimicrobiia bacterium
CATCGACGTCGGCACCACGACCACAGCGGTTGCTCATGCCTTGACCGAGCGTACGGACCTGGACGACGTTGTGGTCTTCACGAACGGCCTCACGATCGCGATGCAATTGGAGCCGACGATCCCCCGGTTCACTGTGATCTTGACCGGAGGAAAGCTACGACCACGACAGCACTCCCTGGTGAATCCAATGGGAAGCGGAATCCTGGAGCAGATCAATGTCACGATGGCCTTCATCGGATGCAACGGAATCCATCCCACCGACGGCGTCACCAATATCAACCTGCCGGAGGCGCAGATAAAGAACCGGATGATCGAAGCAGCCGAACAGGTGGTGGTCGTTGCCGATGGGTCCAAGGTCGGCAAGGTCAGCGTCGCGAGAATTGCCCGCATCGACGATGTGGACCGTTTGATCACTACCGACTCGGCTCCGTCTGTATTGCTCGACCAGATCCGGGACCTCGGTGTGATCACCACAGTGGCAACATGACGGCAGCCCACCGCCGTCACAACCCGCTGACCGACGAGTGGGTGCTCGTGTCCCCCGGCCGAACGAAGCGGCCGTGGCTCGGGCACATCGAGATCGTCGGGATCGACCAATCGGTGTCCTATGACCCCGAGTGTTACCTCTGCCCGCTCAACACACGATTGAGCGGGGATACGAATCCCCCTTACGAATCCACGTTTGTCTTCACCAATGACTTCGCTGCACTCCAACCCGACGTCGTGCCGACCACACACGAAGACGGCCTCCTCCGATCGGAGACACAAGAGGGGACGTGCCGGGTGATCTGCTACTCGCCCCGTCACGACCTGCGGCTTTCGCTGATGAACGTTGACCAGATCGAAGCGGTGATCGATCTGTGGGGTACTCAGGCCGCCGAACTCGGAGAGCAGTATCGCTGGGTGCAGATCTTCGAGAACAACGGCGAAGCCATGGGTGCTTCGAACCCCCATCCGCACGGCCAGATCTGGGCGGGGAGCGCACTGCCGACCCTACCGGAGAGGGAGGACCGCGCTCAGCGTCGCTATATGGACGAACACGGTTCCCCGCTTCTCATCGACTACCTGGAGCAAGACGGAACAAGCGAACGCGTCGTTGTCAACGGTGCCGAGTGGGTGGCGCTCGTGCCGTATTGGGCAACGTGGCCGTTCGAAACGATCGTCATCCCAAAGAAGCCGATCCGGCGGATCACCGAAGTCGATGGAACAACGCGTTCGTCACTGGCCGCCGTGTTGAGCGAGCTACTCACGCGGTACGACAATCTCTTCGAGCATCCATTTCCCTACTCGATGGGGTGGCACGGTGCACCGTTCGGGGAAGGTGACGATTCTCACTGGCAACTCCACGCCCACTTCTATCCGCCGCTGCTTCGCTCCGCATCCGTCAGGAAGTTCATGGTCGGGTACGAACTCCTGGCTGAGGCTCAGCGCGATCTGAGCCCCGAGGACGCGGCCGCCCGCCTCCGCGAACTCTCGTCCGTCCACTACACCCAACGGGATTCCGGGTGACGGGGCGGGGCGGGGCCATCGACCTCTTCACCGCCCGGTTCGGCGGCGAACCGGACATCGTGATCCGTGCTCCCGGCCGCGTCAACCTGATCGGGGAGCACACCGACTACAACGACGGGTTCGTGTTGCCGATGGCTATCGAACAGGCCACCTGGGTAGCGCTGCGGCCCAGAGATGACCGGATCGTTCGACTCACCTCCGAGGGACACGGGGATGTCAGCTTCAGCCTCGACGACCTGGTTCGCGGAACCGACGGATGGGCGGAGTACATCAAGGGGATTGCGTGGGCAATGGGTTCTGCTCAGCTCCACGGCTGGGAGGGAGCGTTCACGTCCGACATCCCGATCGGTGCAGGTCTCTCATCGTCGGCCGCGCTCGAGATAGCCGGCGCGCTCGCATTCACCTCCGTCTCCGGGCAGGCATGGGATCCGACGGCATCGGCACTCATGGCCCAGCGAGCAGAGAACGAGTGGGTCGGCGTGAGCTGCGGGATCATGGATCAGCTCATCATCGCCACCGCCGAGGCGGACAACGCCATGCTCATCGACTGTCGCACCCTCGGCCTCACCCCCGCTCCACTACCCGGGGATGTGGCGATCGTCATCCTCGACACCGGTACGCGGAGAGAGTTGGTGGATTCCGAGTACGACGATCGGCGGAGGGCGTGTGAGCGTGCAGCCGAAGCAGCCGGCGTCCCCGCCCTTCGAGACCTGTCGATCGATGACATCGCCGGACTGGCTCGAGCCACCGACGAGATCGCCCTGCGCCGCGCCCGGCACGTCATCAGCGAGAACGAACGGACGATCGACGCTGCATCTGCCCTTGAGATCGGAGACGTTCGCCACTTCGGAGAACTCATGAACGACAGTCACAAGAGCCTCCGCGACGACTTCGAGGTCTCTTCTGATGCACTCGACCTCATGGTCGACATCGCGACCGATCTCGAAGGATGCCTCGGCGCTCGCATGACCGGAGCTGGTTTCGGGGGATGCGCGGTGGCGCTTGTTCGCGACAGCGCGGCAGCGCAGTTCGTCGAGGAGATCACCCGCCGCTACTCGACGGCGAGCAACAACGATCCTCACGTGTACGTTACGAGAGCCGCGGCAGGAGCACATGCCCGCCAGATAGGAGACAGAACCACATGAGCATCCTCATCACCGGCGGCGCTGGATACGTCGGCGGAGCAGTCGTCGATCATTTGATCGAACAAGACGAGAACGTGGTGGTCGTGGACAACCTGAGCCGGACCCCCGACAGTGGGTTGCCGGACGGCGTTCCTTTCTACCAGGCCGACATCGGGGACCGGGAGGCGATCGCGGGCATCGTGCGGGACCATTCGGTTGACGCTTGCTTGCACTTCGCGGGACTCATCGCCGTCGGTGAGTCGGTCGAGCAGCCGGGCCTGTACTTCGAGCAGAACGTCTCCCAGACGATCGCCCTGTTCGACGTGCTCACCACAGGTGGCGTGGACAATGTCGTGTTCTCGTCTTCGGCTGCCGTCTACGGAGAACCCGACCAGATCCCCATCCCCGAAGATCATCCACATCGACCGACGAGCCCATATGGTTCAACGAAGTCGATCGTCGAGCAGATCCTCACCCAGTACGACCTGACCGGGATGATCCGATCCGTCTCTCTCCGTTACTTCAACGCTGCCGGTGCCGCACCGGGCAGATCGGAACGTCACGTACCCGAAACGCACCTCATCCCGCTGGCGATCGATGCAGCACTCGGCCTTCGTGACCCTCTCACGGTCTTCGGCACCGACTACGACACACCCGATGGCACTGCTGTTCGCGACTACGTCCACGTTGTTGATCTCGCCGACGCCCACTTTCGTGCCCTCGACCATCTACGGAGTGACGGAGCAACCGACGTCTTCAACCTCGGCAACGGTGAGGGATACTCGGTGATGCAGGTGATCGAGTCTGTCTCCCGCGTGGCGGGACGCGAGGTTCCGTTCATCCTCGGTGATCGCCGGGCGGGTGATCCACCGGTGCTCGTCGCTTCGGCCGATAGGGCACAGCAGACACTGGGTTGGGTCCCGGAGCATCCCGAACTCGACGACATCGTTTCGAGTGCGTGGGATTCAAGGTCCCCCGCGTAGAGGTCGAGTACTCCGCCTACTCGACGACGACCGATTCGTAGATCTCTTCGTACTCGACGGC
>JAOZMA010000021.1 GCA_029934555.1 Acidimicrobiia bacterium
CCCCTGCGGCGCGGGGGCGCCGCGTCCCCCCGCCCTTCGGTCGGGGGGACAGGAGAAGGGCCCTCTGTTCCCTCACGAATCGTGGATCCAGGCTCAGAGGGAGGCGCCGACGAAGGGTGTCAGGTAGTTCCAGCCTTGCTTCTGCGTGAGTGTTCCTAGAACTCCGCGTTGCGAGGTGAACGCGGGAACGGGATCACGTCACGGATGTTCTGCATGCCCGTGGTGAACTGAACCACTCGTTCGAGGCCGAGTCCGAAACCTGCGTGCGGGGCGCTTCCGAACCGCCGGAGGTCGAGGTACCACCAGTAGTGATCCTCGTCCATGCCCTTGATGCGCATGCTGTCGGCGAGCACGTCGAGTCGCTCCTCGCGCTGGCTCCCACCGATGATCTCGCCGATCTGAGGGACGAGAACGTCCATCGCTGCGACGGTCTTCCCGTCGTCGTTGCGTCGCATGTAGAACGCCTTGAAGTCGAACGGGAAGTCGGTGACGATCACCGGCTTCTTGATCACCTGCTCGGTGAGGTACCGCTCATGTTCGGACTGGAGGTCGTCGCCCCATGCCACCGGGAACTCGAAGGATTCGTCAGCCTTCTCGAGGAGATCGATCGCCTGGGTGTACGTGATGCGTTCGAAGTCGCTCTCGGCGACGCCGATGAGCATGTCGAGCAGGCCTTCGTCGACCCACTTGTTGAAGAACTCGATGTCGGTCGTGTTGTGTTCGAGCACGTAGCGGATGAGGTACTTGACGTAGTCCTCTGCGAGGTCGGCGTTGTCGCTGAGGTCTGCGAAAGCCATCTCTGGTTCGATCATCCAGAACTCGGCGAGATGCCGGCGCGTGTTGGAGTTCTCCGCCCGGAAGGTTGGACCGAACGTGTACACCCGATCGAGAGCGAGGGCGTAGGTCTCTGCGTTGAGTTGGCCGCTCACCGTGAGAAATGTCGGTGTACCGAAGAAGTCCTGTGTGTAGTCGACGGCGCCATCTCCATCCCGGGGCGGCGATGCCGGATCGAGGGTCGTGACCCGGAACATCTCACCGGCGCCTTCGGCATCGCTGGTGGTGATGATCGGTGCGTGGAGGTAGAGGAACCCACGATCCTGGTAGAAGCGGTGTGTTGCGTAGGAGAGGGAGTTGCGCATCCGGGCCACGGCGCCGATCGTGTTGGTGCGAGCCCGCAGGTGGGAGAGCTCACGAAGACGCTCGAACGACACGCGCTTCTTCTGGAGCGGGTAGGTCTCCGGGTCGGCGAGGCCGAACGGTTCAACTTCGGTGGCCTTGATCTCGACGCGCTGGCCCTTGGCGGGGGACTCCGTAAGGGTTCCGGTGACCCGGACGGCGCTTCCGATGGTGAGGCGGAGAACGTCGGCCTCGTAGTTGGAGAGATCTCCGTCTGCGATGACCTGGAGGCCGGTGAGGGCTGACCCGTCATTGATCTCGATGAACGAGAATCCGCCTTTCGAATCCCGCCGGGTCCGGACCCATCCGGCCACAGTCACCTCGGCGCCGTAGTCGTCTCGCTCGAGAACGTCCTTGATCAAATCCCGGTTCATGCAGCACTCCTTGACGACTCGGGACGATAGCCCTCGTGTGCCCGTGTGGGCTCTGATCCAGGCGCCACCCCCGTCGAACGTCGTTTGTGCCTAGGACCACCTGTGGTGTGGTTGTAGACACAAACGATCGGCGTTGCCGCAAATTCCTTTTGCTTTCAAGGGTTTCAGTGAATTACACTGGTGTAAGACACGGAGGGTTCTTCATGGCGGTAGCAGTTCGCGAATCGATGGTCACCGATGTTGATCGGGTCACGGCGGCAACGCTCGACGTCTACATGAAGCGCAGGGATCTCGCTACTGAGATGCCGCTCGCAGAGATCCTGTCCGTGCCGTCCGACCTCGGTGCCCTCCGAGCGGTCGTCGGTGCATCCGACAGGACCGTGGAGATCGTTCTCGACGCCGAGGTTGAAGCTGCTGCCGTCGCACCGTCCGCCTGGGCGTTGGCAGCGAAAGGTTTCCAGCCGATCGTGCTCGTGGCTCTCGACCGGATCGGCGAGGCTCACGATGGTCTGCGGGGCACGCCGTGCCGGCTCCAGCCCTGGTGGCCGAGCGGGGACAACATCGTCTTCGGTGCGTTCGAGTCGACCTGATGACGTCGCCTTCGCTACCGGCGAGGCCCTAACCTCAACGTCATGCCGGTTCCCCTCTATACCCAGACCGTTATCGCCCTGGTGTGGGACTTCGACCGCACGCTCATCCCGACCAACATGCAGGACCCCATCTTCGAGGCGTACGACGTTGATCCCTCGGTGTTCTGGGCGGAGGTCGATGGGCTCGTCGAGTACTACGGTCGCCAGGGTGTGCGCATCCAGCGTGACATCGCCTATCTCGGCCACCTCCTGACGTACGTCAGAGACGGAGCGTTCAAGGGCCTGACGAACGAGCGGCTTCTCGAACTCGGGGCCGAGCTGGTCGCCGCACCCGGCATGCCTGACTTCCTGGAAGAGTCCCGCCGACACGTGGCGGAGATCCCGGAGTTCGCCGATGAGGGCATCTCCGTTGAGCACTACGTCGTCTCCACAGGCATTCTCCCGATGATCGAAGGCAGCGTATTCGCCGACCACGTCGACGGCATCTGGGCGAACACACTCATCGAGTCGCCGGCGCCGCCCGGCTACCTCGACCAACTCCCCGTCGCTTCGGCTACCGGCCCGGTGAGCCACCTCGGCTACACGATTGACAACACCGCGAAAACCAGGGCCCTCTTCGAGATCAACAAGGGCGTGAATCGGACCACCGACGTTGATGTGAATTCCAGGATCGGAGAAGAAGAACGTCGCGTCCCGCTCCGGCACATGATCTACATCGCCGACGGCCCTTCTGACGTACCGTGCTTCTCGATCCTCAATCAGAACGGCGGAAAGACGCTTGGCGTCTACACGCTGCAACCGGTCGACAACCACCGGCAAGTGAAGCAGCTCCAGGCACAAGGGCGGATCCAGGGGATGGCAGAGGCCGACTACCGACCGGGCAAGGCTGCGTATCTCTGGCTCATGGACAGCATCGAACAGATCGGACACGAGATCGTCGAGGCCAGGCGCCAGGCCTTCGCCTCGATCCCGAACCCGCCGGGACATGCGTAGGCCCAGCTGACAGCCAACAGCTGACAGCGAACAGCCCGATTCTTGCGGTCGGGCTGGTAGCGGGCGGCTCCTCTCAATTCGCCCGAATCGCATCCACTCGGTACCTTCGCGTTGCCGCACACACCGAGAGGAGCTGCCATGTCTATCGAGCGTGTTGGGATCGTTGGTGGGGGACAGATGGGCGGAGGGATCGCCGAGGTCTGTGTCAAGGCCGGCGTGAACACGATCATCGTCGAGGTCAACGAGGAACTCGTTGCCCGATCGAAAGCCGGTATCGAGAAATCGCTCGCCAAGGCGGTCGACCGGGGCAAACTGGAGCCCGAGGCTCGCGATGCAGCGCTCTCGATTCTCACGTTCTCGACCGACCGGGAATCGCTCGCAGACCGTGACCTCGTCATCGAAGCGGTCGTTGAAGACGAGAACCTCAAACACGACATCTTCAGCGATCTCGATCGGATCGTGACGTCCCCCGATGCGCTCCTGGCCACGAACACGTCGTCGATACCGGTCACACGCATCGCTCAGGCCACGAATCGGCCGGAGTCGGTGGTCGGGATGCACTTCTTCAATCCGGCGACGATCATGCCCCTCGTTGAGATCATCCGCACCGTGGTGGTCTCGGACGACGCGGTGGAACGGGCTGCAGCGTTCGCCTCGGATCAACTGGGGAAGACGGTGGTCCATGCCAAGGATCGGGCAGGGTTCATCGTGAACAAGCTTCTCTGTCCCTACATCTTCGAATCGATTCGGATGCTGGAGGATGGATTCGCAACGCGAGAAGACATCGACGCGGCAATGGTGAACGGCGCGGGCTATCCGATGGGGCCACTCACGCTCTCAGATCTGATCGGAAATGACACGATGCTCGCCGTCGCAGAATCGCTGATGGCCGAGTACGAGGACCCACGCTACGCGGCGCCCCCGCTTCTCAAGCGCATGGTGGAGGCGGGCCTGCTCGGCAGGAAGACCGGCAAGGGCTTCTACGACTACGGACGGTAGATCAGTCCGGGCTGGTCCGGAGAGACCGGGCTACTGGGCTACGCGGCGGGCGCCGTTCGACTCGAGCACGCGCGCCAGTTGATCTTTCTTGATGAGTCCGGATGTCCGGAATCGTTGCGTCGGCCTGCTCGCCTGCTGCTTCTTCGTCCCCTGTGCCTTCTTGCGGGCCTTCTTCGAGTTCTTCTTCGGGGGCCGAGCGATGACGACGGTCGTAGGCGTCGATCGGATCTTGTAAGTCTGTGCTGCACCGGAGACACGACCAATGTCGGCCTTCACGACGTGAGCGCTTTCGCCGTATTCTCGAGCAAGCTCATTGACGATTCCGTCCATGACCTGGCACGGGGCACACCCGACCTGGAAGAAGTTGATCAGCACCGGGCGCCCTGAAGCGATCATCGGCTGCAGTTCGTCGAGGCTGTTGATCTTGCGCGCCTTGGTCTTACGTTTGAACATCGTGGCCCTCTCCGGTTCCCGCGGTTCAACGTGCGGGGTCGGGGAAGTATGCCCGCCGGCCGACGCAACTGCTCGTCATGCCCGATTCGGCGGGACCTCAGAACGACCAGAATGGCAACATCGCGATGGACAGGAGTCGATGATGGCGAAGATTCACGGCGGTCAGGCGATCGCTCGAGCCCTCAGGGCTGAAGGTGTCGACACGGTGTTCGTGCTGCCGGGTGGGCACATCCTTCCGACGATCGACGGGTGTGTTGCAGAGGGCATCAAGGTCGTCGACGTGAGGCACGAGCAGGCAGCAGCGCATGCCGCCGATGCATACGCTCGACTCACCGGACGCCTCGGCGTTGTTGTCGCTACTGCAGGACCAGGGGTCACCGACACGATCACCGGGATCGCGAATGCCTGGTTCGCGAACAGCCCGGTGCTCCTCATTGGGGGCCGTCACCTCACCACAGAAGATCTACGCGGCGGTCTCCAGGAGATGGATCATCCCCGCATGTTCGGCTCGATCACGAAATGGGCCGGCACGGCATTCGATGAATCCAGGTTGCCCGAGTACATCGCGACTGCGGCACGTCATGCGTTCTCCGGTCGAGGCGGACCCGTGTTCCTGGATATCCCTTGGGATGTTCAGGCGGGGATGGTGGAGGAGAGCGCCATCGCATGGCCGTCGGGATACCGGGCCGACCGGCCGGCCGGCCTCGACGACGACACGCTCAACGAAGTGGTCCGCATTCTCGACCGCTCCGAACGACCCGTCGTCTTCGCCGGCACCGGGTATCGATGGAGCCGCTACGGCGACCCGTCCGCCGCTCTCTCCGGTCTCGTCGAGACGCTCAACGCCCCGGTGTTCCTGAACAGCCTCGCTCGTGGAACCCTCCGTTGGGACCACCCGTTGCTCGGAAACCGAACCCGTTCGGATGCGCTGCGGGCCGCAGACGTGGTCGTGGCTCTTGGTGTCGACTGGGACTTCCGCACGGGATTCGGCAAGAAGGTCGCAGATGATGCCACCGTGATCCAGATCGATGCCGAGTCGTCACGGGTCGGGTGGAATCGTGCAGCGGCAATCGGTGTCGTCGCGGATCCCGGTGCGGTTGCCGCGCAACTCGCTGATCGTGTCGGAAGCGGTGGGCACGATGACTGGGTCGCTGAGATCGCTGCAATCGAGAGTCAGAAGCAAATGGTTGCAGATGAGATGGCGGCTGCCGACGGGGGTCCGGTTCCTCCCGAGCGTTTCGCTCGCGAGGTCGCCGAGTTCTTCGGCGAAGACACGATCGTCGCTGCAGATGGGGGCGACATCGTCTCGACCACGGCCAAGTGGCTTCGGACAAGTCGTCCGGGTGGACTCCTCGATCCTGGTCCGTTCGGGTGCCTCGGTGTCGGGGCACCCTTCGCTCTCGCGGCCAAGTCTCTTGAACCTGATACGAGGGTGGGCATCGTCTACGGCGACGGGTCATTCGGATTCAACGGTATGGAATTCGATTCTCTCATTCGACACGGCATGCCCGTCGTCGGCGTTGTCGGAAACGACGGAGCGTGGAACAACATCAAGGCGATCCACCGGATGCTCTACCCAGATCGCATGGTGGCTACCGATCTCGGCATCGTCCGGTACGACCTGATGGTCGAAGGGCTCGGCGGTTACGGCGAGTTCGTCGAGAACGCTTCGGAGCTACGGCCTGCCCTCGAGCGAGCCCAGGACAGCGGTCTCCCCGCTCTCGTGAACGTGCACATAGCGGAACAGTTCAGAATCAGTAGTGCGTATGGGGGATGAGTAGAGCAGTAGAGCAGTAGATCAGTAGCAAGAAGAGCAGATCTGATCTACTGAGCTACTGATCTACTTGTCAGAGAAGTATCACGCTGATCGTGCCTGCGGCCACGCAGTAGATGCCGAAGGGAGCGAGGCCGACCTTCCCGAGTACGCGGATAAGGAAGGCGATCGCCCAGTAGCCGACGATGGCGGCGACGACCATTCCGACGATCGTCGATGCCGTGATGCCATCTCCCTCTGAGACGGCCTTGGCAACCGAGAGCAGGCCGGCGCCTGCGATCACCGGTATTCCGAGGAGAAACGCGAATCGTGCAGCTTCGACGCGCTCCATGCCGCGGGCGAGACCCGCCGAGATCGTCATCCCTGAACGAGAGATACCGGGGATGAGAGCCAGGGATTGAGCAAAGCCGATGATCACGGAGTCTTTCGGAGTGAGCTCCGCGGCTGTCCTGTCTCCTTGCCGGAGCAACGTCGTTGACAGCAGGATGATCCCGGTGACGATGAGCATCACCGCCACCGCAGTCGGCCGCTCGATGAGCTCGTCGAGCTTGCTCTCGAATGCCAAGCCGAGAATCACAGCCGGGATCGTGCCGATGAGGATGATCGTGATCATCCGTCGGCCCGCACGATCGAACCGGGCCATCCGCGCAAGATCGCTCCGGTAGTACACGAGCACGGCAGCGAGCGTTCCGAGGTGCAGCATGGCAACTGTTGTGAGGTCCGGTCCCTCGCGGCCGAGCAGAGCGGGTATGAGGACGAGGTGGCCGCTGGAAGAGATCGGGAGGAACTCGGTCAGCCCTTGGACCGCCCCCCAGAAGATGGCATCAAGCATGGAGCAAGCCTAGGAGGCTTGGAGGAAGCTGCGAGCTGCCAGCTGCAGCCAAGAACGGGAGAGCCTTCACCGAATACGGACTACGGACTACGGACTACGGACTACGGCTCACGGTTCAACCAGCACAATCAGCGTTCCCTCTTTCGAGGCCATCGCTACGACGGCTGCGTAGGCCGGGGGGACGGCGACCAGGCCGGACTCGGAGAACGACAGGAGATCTTCTCCAGCGACGGACACGACGATTCCGTCAGTCTCGAACTCCGTTTCGATCCCCATCAGTCTGACGCGAGTGCCGGGCAACGCTGATCCAGGAAGCGGAACTGGAACGGACCACCATCCGTCCGGCACCATCGATTCGCCCGAAACCGCCGACGGGACGATGGGTTCTCCGGCGGCGACGTCTCGAGATGCGACCGGATTGCTCAGGTCGGGCATCTCCATCGCTCCTTCGGGAATGCTGCGCCACGCGACCTGGGTGTCGGTGATGGGCGTGCCGGCTGCGATGGCCGTTGCAGCGAACGGGTACAAGATCTGGGCGCTGCCTCTGAGATCCCAGAGGAACGCTGCTACGACGATCGCCGCGGCGACCGCCCACCTGATGTACGGAGGTTGGGTCAACCAGAACACTCATCGACTGTATCGAGTTCGAGCCCTCTCGGGAAGGGGTCTGAATCAGGAGATCCCTCCCCGTGGTCACCTTGCGCAAGCAGGGGGAATGGTGGGGGGCCTGCGTTCGGTTATCCACGGGGAGGGAAGCCTCACTCCTATTGTTGCGCGCGAATCGGCCGCGTGGGAGAAACTTCGCGTCGATGGACGCATAAACTTCCCCGGGTGGATGTATTCGTACCGCTCGTGATCGCCTACCTCATCGGATCGATCGACTTCGGGGTCATCGTGCCCAGAGTGCTCGGTGTCGACATCTATGCCACGGGCAGCGGGAACCCGGGGACCTCGAATGTCATGCGGTCACTCGGAAAGGGTCCTGCAGCGCTGGTTCTCCTCGGTGACGGTGCCAAAGGGGCGATCGCCGCAGCGATTGGTGCCGCCTGGGCCTCGGGTGTCACCAACACAGCCTCGGTCGAAACGCTCGCTTTCGCGTGTGCGTTCGCGGCCGTCCTCGGACATGTCGCGCCGATCTGGCACCGGTTCCACGGCGGACGCGGTGTTGCCACAGCGATCGGCGCAGCGATCTTCCTCGCACCCCTCTTCGGCATTCTGCTCGCAGCGGCCTGGCTTATCGTCACTCTCGTATTCAAGGTTGCATCGGTCGCGTCGCTCGGTGCCATGGTGCTCTATGTGCCCGGCTTCGCTCTCGTGGGCTATCGCGGTTGGTCCCTCGCATGGGCTGCCGCCATCGCCGTGCTTGTGATCGTCCGTCACGCCCCGAATATCCGGCGGCTCGCCGCGGGCACCGAACAGTCGGTCGCGGGATGATGCGTCCACTCACCGACATGCAGACCGAAGTGCTCGACCGCATGCGGCTTCTCGACGAGATCGAGGTGGACTTCGCTGATGCAATAGGTGCAGTTCTCTCCCGGAATGTTGATGCTCCGGACGATCTCCCCGGTTTCGAGAATGCCGCGATGGATGGTTTCGCGGTGATCGCAGCCGACACGGTGAACCCACCGATGGATCTCACGGTCGTGGACGACGTGGCGGCGGGTGCCGTCCCGTCTGTAGCCCTGACGAAAGGCACGGTCGCCCGGATCATGACCGGAGCCCCGATCCCCGAGGGTGCCGATGCGATCGTCCCCGTCGAGGCCACGGAATCGGCTCACGCGAACTCCGTTCGGATCATGGAAGGGGCTTCGGTCGGAGATCACATCAGGCCTGCGGGCGGGAACGTTCGCGCCGGCGCCCGGGTATTCAACGCGGGACTGAGAATGCGATCGACACATGCGTCGGTGATGGCGTCGATGGGGATTCGTCCTCTCGTCCGTCGAAGACCGGTCGTAGCGATGATGTCGACCGGGGACGAACTCGTTGCGCCATCGACGCCGACTCTCGTAAGGGGAGCCATCCGCGACTCGAACCGGACGCTCATGAGAGGCTTGTTGACCGACCTCGGGGCCGAGGTCAGGGACTACGGCATCATCAGTGACGACGAACGCGCATTCGAAGCGGTTCTCGAAGATGCTGTAAATGGCGCAGACGCGATCGTGACAAGCGGTGGTGTTTCGATGGGAGCCTATGACATCGTCAAGTTGGCGCTGCGGGATAGTGGCAGCGTCGGGTTCTGGAAGATCGCCATGCAGCCGGGGAAGCCGTTCGGGTTCGGAACGGTCGGCGATGTCCCGTTCTTCGGCCTGCCCGGGAACCCGGTCTCGGTGTTCGTGTCGTTCGAACAGTTCATGCGCCCTGCGCTCCTCGCCATGATGGGCGCCGACCTTCTCTTCCGCGATCGTGTCGAGGCGATCCTCGATGACGGTGCCGATACCAACCCCGACAAGACCGTGTTCCTACGAGTCGCCACCGAACGAGACGGTGACGGCCGATGGCATGCGCGAGAGTCAGGTGGGCAATCATCGAACGTTCTGTCTGCCCTCGCCTTCGCCGATGCCCTTGCCGTCGTTCCGGTCGGAACCGGTCGGGTCGAGCCAGGCGGTACTGTGGAGCTCGAGATGATCCACTGGCCGGAAGCCAGAAGCCGCAGGGAGGTGCTTGGTGACCGATGAACTGACACACCTCGACGATGCAGGCAACGTCCGCATGGTCGACGTGGGGGAGAAGGCGCCAACAGCACGTCGAGCCGTCGCGGAAGCGACGGTCCGAATGCACGAATCGACTCGTGATCGGCTGTTCGCCGGCGATCTGCCGAAGGGCGATGCCGTCGCGACCGTGAGAATCGCAGCGATCCAGGGGGCCAAGCAGACACCTTCGCTGGTACCTCTCTGCCACCCCATCTTCATCGAATCCTTGAACGTTGCAGTCGAACCCGTCGATGCCGGGGCGACGATCACTGTGACAGCGACGGTGACAGCGAAGACCGGTGTGGAGATGGAGGCGATGACAGGAGCGGCCATCGGTGCCGTGGCGCTCTATGACATGATCAAAGGAATCGATCGGGGCGCCGAGATCGAAATGATCCGTCTGCTGGAGAAGTCCGGTGGCCGCTCAGGGGAGTGGCGACGTGGGTGATCGCACCGCATCGGTGGTCACCGTGTCTGACCGGGTGTCTGCCGGTCAGGCCGAAGACCGATCCGGTCCAACGGCGGTTGCTCTCCTCGAATCCTCAGGGATCCGGGTCGTCGAATGTCGGGTCATCCCGGATGGGGTCGAGTCGGTCTCCGAAACGTTGTCCGAGATCGCCGGTTCCGTCGACCTCATCGTCACGACGGGCGGTACGGGGCTCACCGCGCGAGATCTCACACCGGAAGGTACGAAGGCAGTCCTCGACCGTGAAGCTCCCGGTCTTGCTGAGGCGATGCGTGCGGCAACCTTCGGAAAGAACGCCCATGGAATGCTCTCGCGGGGTGTTGCAGGGACGATCGGTCGAACGCTGGTGGTCAATCTGCCGGGGTCGGTGAAGGGTGTTGAGGAGTCACTAACGGTGATCCTTCCCGCGCTGACCCACGGATTGGAGTTGCTAGTAGCCGGGTTATCGGACCACAATGCATAGTTCACGAGTGGACAAATACTTCGAAGTCGCCCGAATCGGGCCTACGCTCGATCCAGCGCTGGAGTACAACTGATGGGCATCATCCTCTTTATCTTGATCGCGGGGGCGTGGGCGGCATTCCTGCTGCCCTCGTTCTTCGATCATCGACGCGAGAATCCGCGGGCAACGACCCGTGCGTTCGCGCGCTCGAAAGAGAAGCTGGCGAACGTCACCACCGCACAGGTCGGCAGCCCCGCATATGCGCAGCATCACGCTCAGGTACGGCGCCAGCGGATCTTCATCGCCCTGCTTCTGACGGCCCTCGTCACCCTGGTGATCGCCGTCCTTCGGACGAGCATTACCTGGCTCGCCGTCACCATCTTCGTCGACATGGCAGTTGGTGGCTACGTCGCCATGATCCTCGCAGCGAGGCAACCCAAGACGGTGCGCCGGGCGCCGGTCGTTTCTATCGCAACGCCGATCACTGAGGCACCCACCACCGCAGCAGATCTCGACCTGGAAGCGGCACCGCCCACGGTTCGCGTCATCGCAGGCTGATCCTGTGACCAGTGGCCCTCCTGATCTCTCCGCGATTGAAGCAGCCGTTCGATCGGATCTCGATCAGAAGAATGCGGCACGCGAACTCGCATTGAAGAACTGTCGGATCATCATCCGCACGTCGGCGAACGCTATTCGCTCACTTCATCGCGGTGAGACGGACCGGGCCGATGAACTCCTCGGAGAGGCTCGCTCTCTGATCTCTGAGGCCGAAGCTCCACTCTCAGATCACCAGGACATCTACCACGCCGGGTTTTTCTACGACGCCGTGAAGGAGTACGCGGAAGGTGTCCTCACGGCGGCACTCCTGGCAGGTGAGTCGCTGCCGCTTCCGGCCGACATCGGTGTTCACTCCGTCCCGTATCTGAAGGGCCTTGGAGAAGCGGTCGGAGAACAGCGGCGTCGCATGCTGGACTATCTCAGGGCAGGCAGGATCGCCGACGCCGAAGCAACGTTCGTCTCTATGGACACGGTTCTCGATCTCCTGACATCGCTTGACTACCCGGATGGCATGACGGCGGGGCTCCGGCGCACAACGGACGTGGCGCGGTCTCTGATCGAGCGGAGCCGCTCCGATCTGACGACGGCGGTCGTCCAGGAACGACTACGTAATGATCTCGGAGGGAACTGAACCTATGTCTGCACCGGCCTGTCCCGTATGCTCATCGACCGAGGTCCGTCTCGTCTGGACGACCGAAACGACCCGGCGCATCGTTGGCTCTCGTTCGAACAATGGGAAGCCGGTCTTCATCGTGGAGTCCGAACCGATCGAAGAGTCGGTGGAGGAACGAGTGGCCTGCGTCAACGGTCACTCGCATCCGGATCGCGTTGGATTCAACGTCGAGTGGGCCGAATAGGGCTGCCGCTGCGCATTCTTGCCTGATACACTCCCGTCTCGTCCGGGGGTGTAGCTCAGCCCGGCAGAGCACTACGTTCGCAACGTAGGGGCCAGGGGTTCAAATCCCCTCACCTCCACCAGGACTCCGGCGTCCACACAGCTCATATCCGGTTCGTATGGACGCCAGACTCCTAATGAGCGGGGGAGGGCACGCTACGCTTTCGTCTCGTGGAATTCGTCTACTCGTTCGTCGCGGTTCTCGTGCTGGCCGGCATCCATGTGAGCGCCGGTGTCGTTCGTCGGATTCCCATGTCGATCCGGCCGACCGTTGCCTCTCTGGCCGCGGGCATCTCGGTCTCGTGGGTGTTCTTGGAGCTCCTGCCGTCGCTTACGGAGCACCAGCACACCGTCGAGGGAGCCGGCCTTCTGCCCGCCCTAGAGCGGCACGTCTACATCGCTGCTCTGGTTGGGCTGGTGATCGCCTTCTGGGTGGAGACGGCATCGAGGTCGTCACGGAGGGAGAACTTCGAAGCCGGGGGAGAGGCCGTTACCAGTGTGTCGACCTTCTGGCTCTCTCTAGCGGGGTTCACTGTATTCAACGCCTCGATCGGGTACGCGCTGGCAGATCCGGTCGATCCCGCCGTGACCCCATTCTGGATATTCGTGATCGCCATGGGGCTGCACTTCCTCGCGAACGACGAGTCCATGGTGGAGAACCACGGGATCCGCTACGAGCGTGTCGGGCGTTGGATGCTGATCGCCGGTCTCCTGGCGGGATGGATCATCGGTCGAGTACCGAAGTACGACCTGGATGGTGCGGGCCTGGCGCTCGTGCTGTCGTACATCGCTGGTGGGATGATCATGAACATCATGCGCCACGAACTGCCCGTGACGTCACGCACCGTGAACGCACTCGCCTTCGCCGTCGGCGCTTTCGTGTTCGGTGTACTCGTTCTGTTGTTCGCTCCGGAGGCAGCGACCGTCGGTTGATCGACCGACAGCAATCGACCGCCCGTTCATAAGGGGTGCTTTCCCACTCCCCTCCCAGATGCCCGGTCACACGCCTGCGCTACCGTGAACGCCATGCGAAACGCCTATACCAACGCCACGATCTGGACCGCCGCCGGAGATCCCATCGAGGGAGGGACGCTCCTCGTCGAGGGTGGGAAGATAGTTGCTGTCGGCACCGAGGTTGACACAGCCGGTGCTGAGATCGTGGACTGTGTCGGAAAATATCTCCTCCCGGGTTTCATCGATGCACACGTGCACACCGGAGTGTGGGGCGAAGGGGCGAGGGACGATCATGACGCCAACGAGGTCTCCGATGCCATCACTCCGTACGTGCGGATGCTCGATGCCATCTACCCGGAGGACATCGGATTCGAGGATGCCCGGCGTGGCGGCGTAACAACACTCGGGATCACCCACGGGTCGGCTAATGCCATCGGCGGGCAGATGGCCGTCGTCAAGGCGTTCGGCCTCGTCGCCGACGACATGGTGATCCGCGAACCGGCCGGTGTGAAAATGGCGCTCGGGGAGAACCCGAAACGCGTGGGAGAGAACCTGAGCCGCGCGCCGCGCACCCGGATGGGAACGGCGTACCTGGTGCGGAAGGCGTTCCTCGATGCCATCGAGTATCGCAAGGACTGGGACCACTACACGGCGCTGCAAGCGATCGAAGACGCCAAGGCGGATGAGGATCGGAAACCGCTGCGCGAGCCGAAACGCGACCTCGGCATGGAGACACTTCTGCTGGTCCTCGACGGCGAGATCCCCGTACGGAACCACGCACATCGGATGGACGACATCCGCACCGCTATCCGTCTCTCGGAGGAATTCGGGTACAGGCTCGTCATCGAACACGCGACCGAGGGGTGGCGCATCCCCGACGAGATCGTGTCCAGAGGGATTCCCGTCGCTATCGGCCCGCTGTACACGGCAGCATCCAAGCGTGAGGTGAACCGGCGCACGGCTGCAGCGGTTGGGATCATGGTCGAGGCGGGTGCCACGGTGGCGATCATGACCGACTCGCCCGTCAACACCGTCGACACGCTGCGGGATCTCGTCATCATCGCGATTCGTGAAGGTTTGGCAGAAGACCGTGCACTCGAGACCGTGACCACGAACCCGGCAGCAATCCTCGAGGTTGACCACCGCGTCGGCAGCCTCGAACCAGGAAAGGATGCCGACTTCCTCATCTTCGACGGAGATCCATGGGACGGTCGCAACAAGGTACAGGCCACCTATATCGACGGGGAGAAGGTCTTCGAAGCCGACGGACCCTACCT
>JAOZMA010000254.1 GCA_029934555.1 Acidimicrobiia bacterium
CCTAGCTCCGACCCAAACCTGTCATCAACGCCTCGCCGTCGATGACCGTGAGATCGATGACGTCGGCGATATGTGTCGTGTGGGGCGCTGTGAGCGCCGCGAGATCATTGATCTTCGTCTCGACCTCGGCAACCGCAGTACGCAGCTCTCCGAGTCGCGTGGCGAGCCGGATCTCCTCGCGCCGGGCAGCCCCGACGATCTCGTTTGCGTGCCGCTCGGCCTCGACGACGGATGCTGCCTCCATCGCGTCGATCTCCGCTGCATTGAGTTCGAGGGCCCGCTCGGTCAAGGTCACGGCGTCGGAACGGGCCATCTCGGCGTCGAGCAACAGGCGGTGCGAAGCGGCTTCGGCTTCGGCCAACCGGGCGGCGCCATCGTGGTGTGCCTGGATCAGCGCCTCCTCCCGCTCGAACATCATGGCCTCTGCTTCGACCCGGGCGCTCTCGATGAGTTGATTGGCTTCCTCGTTGGCATCGTCAACGATCGTGGCAGCACGTGCGGCGCCCTCGTTGACCATCTCGTCCCTGGTGCGCTGTGCTGCAGCGAACGTACGGCGGATGGCATCGACGGAGTCGTCTGCCACCGCGAGCCGTTCGTTGAGATTTGCGGTGTCTCGCTCGTGCGATTGGAGTGTGGCGACCAGTCGGTCCATGACCCGGTCGACCTCAATCGGGTCGTAACCCTTGCGGCGCACGCGAGCGAACCTGTGTGCCTCGACAGTTGATGCTTCGATCTTCATGCGTCCGTCTCCCCGAATCCCTCCGCCCGTCGCTGCCCCTGCAATCCTGCAGAGCGACCGGGTTGGTCGCATTCGAATCGAAACCCTACGCTGAACGTCCGACATTCGCAAGAGAGAATCAAGAGGGTGGACTCCGAGAGCGGAGTCGAGTAGAACAGATACATGGATCACATCAAGGTCGACATCGATAAAGAGTGGCTTTCGGTTGCAGACATCTGTGAGTACATGGAGGTGTCCACCTTCGTCGTCACGAGCCAGTTGAGGTCCGGCGGGCTGCCGGCAGTCAAGTTCGGCAGGGAATGGCGCATTGCGCGGCAGGACTTCGAAGACTGGATCAACGCCCAGCGTGTTGACACCTCGACCAAGATCGATATCTAGATTCGACGAGCCTCACCCAGCGATTCGCACGGAAGACGGATTCCGGCTCTATGCACCGTGCGATGCCCGGAGTAGCCTCGGTGTCGTCGACACGTAAGGAGGTCAAGGTGCTGGATCAGGCTCAGATCGATCGACTCAGACAGACCGACGCCGGGGAGTTCCCCGTGTTATCGGTCTACGTGAACCTCGAACCCGGGCCCGACTCCTTACGGACTCTCCCTCCTCGCATCAAGGATCTCCTCGCTCAAGTCGAGATCTCGTCGGAATCGCTTCCGAGGCCTCAACGCCTATCGATCCGAGAAGACGTCCGGGCCCTCTCGCGGGACGTCGGTCGATTCGGCACGGATCTGGGCCACGGCGTGGCCATCTTCCTATCCTCGGGTGCAGGGATTGACGAGCAGTTCGCTCTTCCCGGACCCGTACGAGATCGGGCGATCGTCGACGCCGGCCCGTACACGCGGCCGCTCGAGGCCATGATCGAGCACTATCAGAGCTACTGCGTGACGGTCATCGGTCGGCGCATCGGGTCGATCTTCCGATTCTCGATGGACCAACTCGACACATGGGAAGAGATGCGGGACGAGGAGATCCGCAAAGCGAACTACGGCGGATTCTCCGGCTATGAAGAGCAGCGCGTACGGGCGAGAGCCGAGGAGATGGCGGCCCGACACTATCGCCATGTCGCCGAACGACTCGCCGAACTGAGACGAACCGATGGCGGGTTCGATCTCCTCATCGTCGGTGGATCCGACGTGCACGTGGCCGGACTACTGGATGTGCTTCCAACAGACGTTGCCGCCGTGATGGCCGGCACGTTCGTCGTTGACCCGGGAACGATGACACCGGCGACGGTTCTCGAGCACGCCCGTCGCGTGGCGGCCGAGTGGGAGGTGGAAGAGGAACGTCGCCTTGTTGCCGATCTCTTCGACGCTGCAGCGTCCGGGGGGACGGCAATCCTCGGTCTCGAAGAGGCATGTGTAGCGGTCAATCGCCGTGCGGTCGAAGTGCTCTACATACAGGCGGAGCGCACGACTCCGGGATCGGTCTGTCTCGAGTGCGAGCGGGTGACCTGTGAGACGGGGTCGGTGTGCGCGATCTGTGGAGGCGAATTGAGCGCCGTTCCCGACGTTGTTGACCGTCTGAGCGAGTTGGTACGGAGCACCGGCGGTCGCGTACGGCATATCTTGAATGAGGGTCCGCTGGCGGAAGTCGAAGCCGGTGCTCTGCTGCGATACGTATCCCCGATGGTCGATCCGACCTGACCTGGGGTACCGTTACGATCCCATCGAAGGAGGGACCGTGCCACGGATCGTTGCTGTGGTTCTCGCAAATGATCCGGGATCCGGCTTCGTCGAGTCGAAGTATCTGAGCGACGTCGGTGGCATCAGGCTCATCGACCGATCGCTGGCAGACGTATCCGTATGGCCCGTCGATGAGGTCATCGTCGTTCTCGGCCCAGAAGCCGAAGCCATCGCGGCCACGCTCGGATCTTGGGATGCGACCATCGTCATAGATCCGGAGTGGGAAGAGGGCTCGGCTGCCTCGTTGCGTGTTGGGCTCGACGTTGCGATGCGCGGCCCCGTAGCGGACTTCGTCGTCATCGCGTTTGCGGACCAGCCTGGAGTCTCCGCACATGATGTCTCCGCTCTCCTGGAGGCCGCAGAAGGCGTTACGGCAGTCGTTCCCAAGTACCGCTACCGCCGTGGATTTCCGATCGTTCTCGCCAGGGAATCATGGGAGCATCTCCTGGGATTGGAAGGAGACGTCGACCTTCTGGGGCTACTCGAGAGCCATCCCGATGGCGTCGGCGAGGTGTGGTTCGATCACCTCGAGGTGCCACGCATTCAGCATCCGGAGGATGTCGCCGGCCGGTGAGTCAGGCGCAATCGTCGAGCCTTCTCGCTATCCGGTAGGATTGTCGATTGGAGCTCCAAGGACGACCGGAAGGGTGCGGGCAATGGCATCGATCTCTGCGATCGAATCGATGGATCAGCGTGACGCAACGAAGCTTCGCAAAGCCGGCGTGCGCACAACCAATGCACTGCTCAACACTGCTTCGAGCCGGACCGGCCGTCGCCGCCTGGCCAAGGAGGCGGATCTCTCCAAGAGCGAGATCCTCTCCTGGGCGAATTGCGCCGATCTGATGAGGATCAAGGGCATCGGCTCCGAGTACGCAGACCTGATGGCGGCCGCTGGCGTCGATACGATCCGGGAGCTGCGACGCAGGAATCCCGATCGCTTGCTCGCTGCCATGACCGACGTGAACGCGAGGAGACGTGTGATTCGTCGTCTTCCGACCCTCGGGATGGTCTCAGGTTGGGTAGAAGCAGCGAAGGAGACCGAGCCGCTGGTGACGCATTGAAATTGAAGAAGTAGATCAGTAGAGCAGTAGATCAGCCAAGAGCTTCCAGCTGCCAGTTCTGAGCAAGAGTGTTTGCCGACTGCCGACTGCCGACTGCCGACTGCCGGATTCGGCATGCGGATTACGGATTGCAAGCCACCAGCTGCCAGCCCGACCCCCCTGCTTCGCTGGCGCTCCGCGTC
>JAOZMA010000022.1 GCA_029934555.1 Acidimicrobiia bacterium
GGACATGTTTGAAGTCGGTGTGGGCACTCGGCGGTCGTTTGCGCGTTGCGGCCCCTAGGACTGGGCCGGGTCGTCGTCGAAGATTCCGTCGATCGCTCCGCCGTATCTGCGATCCCGGTCCTGGTACTCGGCGATGCACCTGACTAACTCCTGCTGATCGAAGTCCGGCCAGAGAACCGGAGTGAATACGTACTCCGAATACGCGGCCTCCCAGAGGAGGTAGTTCGAAGTGCGCTGCTCCCCCGACGTGCGAATGACCAGATCGGGATCAGGCATCTCGGGGCAGTAGAGACGCTGAGCGATCGTTCCCTCATCGACGTCGGCCGGATCTAGTGTCCCAGATGCGGCTTCCTCGGCGATTCGGCGCGCCGCCGCTGCGATCTCCGTCCGGCCGCCATAGTTGAAGGCGTAGACCATGTTGAGATTGGTGTTCCCTGCGGTCTGCTCCTCAGCGATCCTCATCCGGTCGAGCACCGCTTTCGGGATACGTTCGTCCTCATGGTCGCCGATGAAGATGACCCTGACGCCGAGTTCGTCGAGCTCGTCTCGTCGCCGTTCGAGGAGGTCGACGTTGAACTCCATGAGGAACGCCACCTCATCGGGGTCCCGTCCCCAGTTCTCCGTAGAGAATGTGTAGACGGTGAGCCACTCGATCCCGAGATCGAGGGCACCGTGAACGATGTCGAACAGGGCCGGTTCCCCGCGAGCGTGTCCTGCCGTTCGGTGGAGTCCGCGGGCGTTCGCCCAGCGGCCGTTGCCATCCATGATGATCGCGACATGGCGCGGAATCCGCTCCGAGTCCAGGAGAGCTGCCAAGTCAGACATCGATCAGTTCCATTGAATCGAGCTTTCGTTCAAGGTGGTACTCCATGAACCGACGCGATATCCCCATCGCCTCCCCGCTCATCGCAGCATCCGGGTCGGGTAGCGCTGAGAGGTCGGCACCGGCCAGGATCGCGAGGTAGTCGATCACACCGGGCCTGAGGGCGTACGAGCCGGGCGTCCGACACCGATCGCAGAGCACGCCGCCTTCGGCGAAGCTGAACCGGGACAGGGCTTCCTTTGCCCCGCACCCGGCGCAGTGGCTGAGCGCCGGAGCGACCCCGACGATCTCCGCAGCTTTGAGAAGGTAGGCGGTGACGAGATCGGGATGCGTACCTGAATCGTCGAGAGCACGCAGACCACGTTGGAGCAGGAGGAACAGGCGCCGGGCCGGTTCTTCCTCCTGGGCAACGACGTCGGCGACCTCGATCATCGTCCCCGCAGCAACCACCCGGTCGAGATCCTCACGAACGGAGGGGAAAGCCTCGATGATCGAGACCTGCGTGATCATGTCGAGATTCTTCCCCTCGTAGAGCACCAGATCGACGTGTGTGAGTGTCTCGAGACGACCGCCGAAGCGGCTCTTCGTCTTCCGAACACCCTTCGCGACCGTCCGCAGCTTGCCCCGATTCGGGCTGAGAAGAATGACGACCTTGTCGGCCTCCCCGAACGAGTAAGACCGAAGCACGATCCCCTGATCGTTGTAGAGAGCCATGAGTGGGAGCGTACTCCGTAGTCCGTATTCCGTATCCCGTATCCGAGCCGAGAGAACACTCAGGCCGACAGAAGCGAGGCCTTGGCCCATACGGACTACGGAATACGGATTACTGACTACCACCGCCGCAGGCGGTCAGAATCCCATGCGGTTCAGGGAGTCGTCTCTTCGCTGCCAGTCCTTCTCTACCTTGACCCTGAGGTCGAGGAAGACGGGGACGCCGAAGAGACTTTCGAGTTCGACACGGGCTTCGGCTCCGACGGTCTTGATCAACTCGCCTCCTTTGCCGATAACCATGCCCTTCTGCGACTGTCGCTCGATGTAGATGGAGACAGGAATGTACAGAACACCGTTGTCCCGTTCCTCGATGTCGCCGACCACAACGGCAAGCGAGTGCGGCAGCTCTTCTCGAAGACGCGACAGATACTTCTCTCTCACGCGTTCGGCGGCGATGAGCTGATCGGGCTGGTCGCTATGCATGTGTGGGGGGAAGAAGAACGGGCCTTCGGGCATCAGCCCTTCAAGCTCACTCCGCAGCGCTTCAAGACCGTCACCCTTGAGCGCCGAAATCGGGACGTACACGGCGAAATCCCACTCCCCTGCCGTGGTAAGTTGACCAAGGACCTCATCACTCGACGCCTGATCGGTCTTGTTCACAGCCACAACCACCGGGGCACCCGACTTCGCGAGCCGCTCGGCGATCAACCGATCACCGGGCCCGATCGGTTGGCCGGCATCGAGCAGGAACAGCACTGCGTCGGCTTCCGCGATGGACCCGTAGACGAGCTTGTTCAGTCGCTCGCCCAGGACGTTGCGGGGCTTGTGGAGACCCGGCGTGTCTACGAGCACCAGTTGGATCTCTTCGTTCGTGGCGACGCCGCGGATGGTGTTGCGGGTGGTCTGGGGCCGCGGCGACGTGATCGCCACCTTCTCCCCCACCAGCGCGTTGACCAGCGTCGATTTCCCGACGTTGGGACGACCAACGACTGATATGAATCCAGATTTCGTCATCGTTTCACCACCCTCACTCGTGCTACCCGGCGACCCTGGACATCCTCCGCGGTCAGCGTGAGATCGCCATAGTCGAACGATTCTCCAACGGTCGGGACGCGACCTGCGAGACCGAGAACGAGACCACCGACCGTGTCCCAATCCTCATCAGGGAAGTCGATGTCCAATATGCCCGACAGATCATCCACGTCGAGGCGCGCATCAACGAGATACTCGCCAGACTCGAGTGGCACGATCATGGGCTCCTCATCGTCATACTCGTCGACGATCTCACCAACGATCTCTTCGAGGAGATCCTCGATCGATACCACACCCGCCGTCCCACCGAACTCGTCAACCACGATGGCGAGGTGCTTCTGCTTGACCTGCATCTCACGGAGCAGCTCCGAGATCGCTTTCGTCTCCGGCACGAAGTACGCCTCATGGGCCAGGTCTCGGGCCGGTCTCGGCGGTGCGTCCTCGTCATAGAGGGTGAGGAGATCCCTGGCGTAGAGCAGTCCAACGATGTCGTCGACGTTCTCGCCGGTGAGCGGGATCCGCGATCGACCCGCTTCGAGAACGAGGTCAACCGCATCATCAGACGATGAAGCAGCGGGAAGGGTCACCATGTCGGTGCGTGGAACCATGACCTCACGCACGATCGTGTCGCCGAACTCGATGATCGACGAGATGAGCTCGCGCTCATCACGATCGTCGTTGTCCTCCTCGTCCTCTTCGTCCTCTTCGTCATCGGAGACGAGATCGTTGGCCGCGTCACCAACCCGGATGGCGATCTTGAGGATCCGCGAGAAGCGGTATGCGAAGGAATGAGGACGTGACCGGCCGATGGTCCGCGGGATGAGATCGGAGAGAAGAACGATGAGCAGCGTCATGACGATGAAGGCGACACCGAGCTGCCACCCGGAGAGGATTCGCTCCATCGCCCAGCTCGCGGGGATCACGGCCAGGATGAGCAAGGTCGTGACGACCGTGCCAAGGGCGGGCTGAATCCGGTTCCGTTCCTCCAGGAGGTTGGCGACCACCTCCGCCTTTGTATTGCCCTCCCCCGCGTCGTGGAGTGCGTCTGCGCGGGGCGTCCTCACCAGCGTTGCGCCGGCGGCGCGAAGAATCGCCGTCAGCAGCACGAGTATCGCCGAGAAGATGAACGCTGCGGCGATCACGATCTCACTCTGCCGATGCGAGCCAGAAGATCGGTCTCTCTAGCCTCCATCCGGACCGCTTCGTCCTCAACTTCATGGTCCCAGCCCAGGAGATGGAGAAGGCCGTGCACCACCATCAGCGACAACTCATCTTCGAACGTCACTCCGTGGCGTTCGGCGTTGTCACGCACGACCGATGGAGCGATGAAGATGTCCCCGAGTTCGATCGGCGGACCGCCGGGAGAACGCATCGGAGGCGAGCCGGGAACGGAAGCCTCGATCGGGAACGACAGAACGTCGGTGGGACCCTGCTTCCCCATGTGCGCTTCGTTGAGAAGCGTCATCTCTGCCTCGTCGATCAGAATGAGGGATACACCGGTCTCCGATTCGAGACCCTCCTCTTCGAGCACGAGTTCGGCGAGTCGGAGCAGCTCGTCGGTGACGATCGGTTCGTCCTGCTCATCGGCGAAGAGGACGTTCACCCATCCTCCTTGTTCGGGGGTTCGTCGGCACTCTCGCTCTCCGCGATCGCTTCGACTTCTTCGACTTTGACCGCCGTCGGCAGAGCAGGGGTGATCCCACCCTCGACGACCTTCGGACCGGGGAAACCGGGGTACGGAACACGGGCGTGGTAGTAGCCCATCAGGGCTCTCACGAGCTCGGCCTTGACCTTGGTGAGGTCCCCGAACGTCAGCTGCGACTCGTCGAGTTGTCCATCGTCGACCTTCTCGGTCACGACGCTCTCGACGACGTTCTTGAGCCCTGCGGCCGTCGGATCCTCCGTGGATGCGTACGCGCGGGCTGCCGCCTCCGTCGCGTCGGAGATCATGACGATCGCCATCTCCTTCTGCCTCGGCTTGATGCCGTGATGCCGGAATAGCTCCGGATCGACATCTGGATCGACCTCGAGGGCGCGATGGTAGAAGTAGCGCATCAGGCTCGTGCCGTGGTGCATGCGAATTCCGTCCGTGACATCCGCCGGGAGTCGATACTTCTTCGCGAGTTTCAGGCCCTCCGTGACGTGGGACCGGATGATCTGCGCGGACTCTTCCGGTGGAAGGGTGTCATGGGGATTGGAGACCCCGAACTGGTTCTCGACGAAGTACTGAGGGAGCGCCACCTTCCCGAGATCGTGGTACCAGGCAGCTGCCTGGGCCAGCAACGGATCAGCATCGATGGCACGCGCAGCCCTTCCGGCGAGCGCTCCGACGAGCATCGAGTGGTTGAACGTTCCCGGAGCCTGCTCTTCGATGAGACGCAGTGCCGGGTGGTTACGGTCGAGAAGATCGAGGAGTCCGATGGATGTTGTGATGCCGAACGCGCTCTCAAAGAAGGAGACGAGTCCGATAGCGATGAGACCCGCGATGACGGCGCCGGTGAACGCCCACACGGCGGACATGGCGATGCTGCCATCTCCGAACACCCACTCGAGCGTTGCAGCAACGGGCGCAACGGTGATCGCCGACAGCAGCACGGCGACCCGCAACTGTCGTCTGGATGAGACCCGGGAGACGAAGGCCACCGGCACCACCGTCGCGATTCCTGCATAGACGGTGAATGCGATATCCACCGTGGACAGGGCCGTGAATGCAGCCATCGGGATGGCGAGTACGACGGCCGTGCGCGGATCGAACAAGATGGCGGCTAGGAACCCGATCGCTACGGCAGGAAGGAGGTAGCCGAGGGCCCCGTTGTCCGTGGCGATGATCGCAGGGAGGCGGGACATCAGAGCAGCCATCACCAACAGGATCCCGAGAAGCGCCATGTGTCGTGGTTGCGACCACTGTGCCGGAGCGATCCGCCACAGGAAGAATGCCGCCAGCAAAACGGCGAGGATTCCGAAGAGCGCCATCGCCAGGCGAGATGTTTCTCCAGTGACCTCCGGCTCGTAGAGCCCGAGCTGCTGAATCGCCTGCAGCTGGATGTTGGTGATCGGTTCTCCTTCTTCGACGATCGTGTCGAAGGCCCGGTACGTGACCGTCACCGGCTCAACAGCATCGGCCGCAGCCTCGCGTTGTGTCGCCGTCGCCGGGTCGTCGACACGAAGGTTCGCCTGAAGGCTGAATCCGACGACCTGAGCGATCGCCTCGCGAGCCATGGACTGCTCATCTCTGGGAAGGCCCGATACGAAGATCGGCGGACGATCGATCGGATTGATGTAGAGATCCTGCCGTTCGGAGAGCTCGGTCGGCTTGATACCACGCTCGAGTTCCTCACTCACGAGGTCGAGGGTCTCCTTCTCGACCTCGGGGAACGCAGCGTCCTCACCATCCGCGACACGATCGAGATCGTTGTTGTAGAGCTCCACCATCGACGGGATCGGCAAGCTCAGCTTGGCGTGACTGGTGTTCAGGAGAACGATCTGCTCTTTGATCGATCGCCTGGGAAGCGTGGTCGTCGTCGTGGTTGGAGGCAGCGTCGTCGTGGTCGAGGTAGAGGTCGTCGTGTCACCGGGTTCGGTCGAAGTCGTCGTGTCTTGGATGGTTGTCGACGTCGTCGTGGTCTCATCGGGGATCAGCGACTCGTCGATGGCGCCTTCGGCCAGGTCATCGAAGAACGAGTTGACCTCACGGATCACCGCGAGCGTTGCTTCGTTGTCGTTCGTGTAGACGGTCTCGACGGAGTTCGCTGCGGCGACCCGCGCCGCATCCGTCGCCTCATCGTCGACGATCGGATCGGTCGACCGTGTGGCGATGAACGTCTCCGGCGATGGTTGCCCGACGGCGAGATCTCCGAGCGGCGCATCGCCACCGGTATCCGTACCGACCACGAGGACGAGCGACACCAGCAGCATGGTGAGAGCCAGGATCCCGGCGTTGATCAGAGCGGTTCGGTCGAAACTCACGATCGCTTCTCCTCGAAGCGACGGTAGGCCTCGACGATCGCAGCCACGATCCGGTGACGCACGACGTCGTCTGCGGTCAGTTCTTCGAACGCTATGCCGTCGATCCCTGACAGAATGCCGGCAACCGTCTTCAGGCCCGAACCCCGCCCTTCGGCGAGGTCGACCTGAGTGATGTCACCCGTCACAACCATCTTCGAATTGAAGCCGAGTCGGGTCAGGAACATCTTCATCTGTTCTGGAGTCGTGTTCTGTGCTTCGTCGAGCACGACGAGCGCGTCGTTGAGCGTTCGGCCCCTCATGTAGGCGAGCGGAGCGATCTCGATGGTTCCACGCTCCATCAGGCGAGCGGTCTCTTCCGGTCCGAGCATCTCGTACATGGCGTCGTAGAGAGGCCTCAGATACGGATCGACCTTCGCTGCAAGATCACCCGGCAGGAACCCGAGACGCTCGCCTGCCTCCACGGCAGGCCTACTCAGGATGATGCGTTTCACGGCACCCGACAGGAGCGATTCGATGGCGCACGCCATCGCGAGGTAGGTCTTGCCGGTGCCCGCCGGGCCGATCGCGAACACGAGCGTGTTGTCCCGAATCGCATCGACGTAGCGCTTCTGTCCGTACGTCTTCGGTCTCACGTGACGCCCTCGCCCGACGGCGATCGACTCAGAGAAGATCCCGGAGGGGTTGGGCACGTCCCTCTTGACAAGGTCGATGACGCGTGCGACACGATCAGGATCGAGCTGTTGGCCCTCCTGCACGACGATCAGGAGCTCATCGAGAACGGTCCCTGCCGCCTCCGATTCGTGATCCGGGCCGGTGATGTTGATCTCGTTACCACGAGCCACGATGCGGGCTAGCGGAAACGCTTCCTCGATCCGCCGCAAGTGCGCGTCGCTCTCACCGAGCAACTCGACCATGAGGTGGTTGCTCGGCACGCGAATACAAACGTCGCTTGTGGTGGTGCTGGTCACAGGAGAAGCCTCTCATGAGCAGAGGACTTGGTGGTGGAAGCAATGCCCATCGGGTGATGATGAGTATATCGGCAGCATCCGTCAACCCATTGAGGAACGCACGCCGTTTCTGCGGGCTGCGTTGCGGGTCCGGACTGCCCGGCAGCGGACTCAGGGGCGGTTCGCCACGCGAACCTCGTCGAGTCGCTCGGAGAAGGTATCTCCGTCCCCGATGAGCCGGGAGAGCAGGAGCAGATCGTCGGCTCGCACCGTGAGCACTTTGCCGTTGAAATCCTGTCGCTCGACCTGGATCGAAGCGAGGAAGCGCTCCAGGATCTCTCCGACGGGGCCGTCGAGTTGATCGAGTCGGCTGAGATCGATCGTGACCTTGTTCCCGCTCTGATCGGCCGTCACCGCACCGGGTTCCGGCGGAAGGAGCTGAATCACCGGTACGCCGTAGTAGCCGGCAAGGCGGTGGAGTCGCGGGACGGAGAGACTGCGCTCGCCGCGCTCATACGCTCCCAGAACGGCGGCTTTGAATTCCCCTTCGGAGAGGCTCTGCACGTCCTGGAGCGAGAACTCACGTTGGCGGCGAATCGACCGGAGCCGCTCACCTACTCGTTCGTTGTATGAAGCCATCAACGCCTCCCTGATACCCAGAGCGCTGCCTTAAACGCTCTCAGTAGGCAGTCTACGCCCTCAAGTCGGTACAGCGCAAGACAGAATCCACAAGACCGTTCTTGCGTAGATAGGGGAGGAAGCCCGCTTCCCATAGTTACGCAAGACGAGAGATCTTGGTGGTGTCACCGGATCGGTGCCAGCCTCCTAACGCTTGAACAGGCCCCGTTTGCGTTTCGCAGGCTCTTCCTCGCGAAGCTCGCCGTAGGTTCGAAGCGCCTCTTCCTGTTCGTCGGTCAGTTCAGTGGGGATCGTCACACCGATGTGAACGAACATGTCACCTCGACCCCGTCGACGGAGACGCGGCATCCCCTTCTTCGTGAGGCGGTACACGGTCTCAGGTTGCGTCCCCGACGGGAGATCGATGCTTTCGCTTCCACCGTCGATGAGCGGTGCTTCGATCGTCGTACCGAAGACCGCTTCGCTGATCCCGACCTCAACCCGTTGATGGAGTTCGTCACCGATCCGGTCGAAGCGTTCGTCGTGCTCGACACCGATCTCGACGTAGATATCGCCCGATGGGGCGCCCCGCTCGCCCGCTCCACCTCGTCCGGAGAGCCGCAGCCTGGTCCCGTCTTCAACTCCGCCGGGGATGTCGACCGTGACCGAGCGCTCCACCGTGATCAATCCACCGCCCTCGCACTGCGTGCATGGCTCGTCGATCGTCTGTCCCTTCCCCCCACACCGGGAGCACGGGGCAACCGTCATGATCCGTCCTAGGAACGAGTCGCGGGCGACCTGGACACTCCCCGCTCCGCGGCACGTTGAACAGGTGACCGGGTCATGGCCCGGCTCCGCGCCAATGCCATCGCAGCGGTCACACGTACCGGGCGCACGGAACTCGATCTCACGGGTCACACCAGCCGCGGCGTCCGCCAACGTGATCGACACCGTCGACCCGAGGTCGTTGCCGCGTCGAGGACCCGCCCGTCGGCCCCCGCCGCCGAACCCTCCGAATCCCCCACCGAAGAACTGCTGCAATATCTCGTCGAGGCCGCCGAACTGCGAGAACAGGTCACCGCCCCCGTAGACCTCGCCCCGGTCGTAGCCGGCTCTGCGTTGCGGATCGGAGAGCACTTCGTAGGCCTCGGCGATCTCCCGGAATCGAGCCTCAGCCCCGGGATCGTTCGGATTCGCGTCGGGGTGTGTGTCCCGTGCAAGTTGACGGAACGCTTTCTTGATCTGATCGGATGTCGCGTCGCGATCGACGCCGAGGATCTCGTAGTAGTCCTTCATCACTCCGCTCCAAGACTCTCTTCGAGGTTCTCGCCGATCTCTTCCACAACCCGGATCGTCCTGCGGTAGTCCATCCGCATGGGTCCGATCACCCCGACCCGCCCGGATCCGCGGGATCCAAACGACGTGCTGATCACCGCGAGGTCGAGGGTGTCCCCGATCTCCTCTCCGATCCGAACACTCGTGCCATCGGTCGATTCCCCGAGGATGGCCTGGAGATCGCTGTCTCGCTCGAGCAGATCGAGCATGTGGTGCACGATCGCCAGATCGGCCCAGAGGCCGGCAAGTTGGCTCGTACCTCCGATGAAGAGCTGTGGGGTCGCTCCCTCAACACGTTGGATCTCGTGATGCACCGGGTCGATGATCCTCCGGACGAGGTCCGGGAGGTCACCGCTGCTCAGACGTTGGTCACCATCCGCCTCGTCGAGATCCCGCCCTGCGTATACCCGTTCGAGCACCCGCTCCGCCTCATCGATCTGATCATCCGTCGGTTCGAAACCGAGCGTGACGACATGCTGGGCCACCTGACCGGTCTCCGCGATCGTGACGACCAGAACCGCGGATGCACTCAGACGGACGAGGTGAACGGCATGGATCCGGTCGAGGTCGGCATGCGGGCCGATCACAACGGCAGGAAGCTGTGTGATGTCAGCGACCAGGCCTGACGTCTCCTTCAACAGGCGTGACACCTCGCTGTGCACATCGGCGAAGAAAGAGTTGATTCGATCGTGGGTCGCCGAACGCAAGCGAGCGGGGGAACAGTGATCGACGTAGTAGCGATAGCCCTGATGGGTGGGGATCCGACCGGATGACGTGTGGGGTTGGGCAACGAATCCGTACGACTCGAGTCGCGACACTTCGTTGCGGATCGTTGCGGACGACACGTCTAGGGCGCTTCGTTCGAGGATCACCTGGGAACTCACCGGCTCACCGGTGCGGATGTACTCCTCAACGAGTGCCTGAAGAACATGTGCCTTTCGGTCGTCGAGCATCTATGGAAGTTAGCAGTCGTCGGCCGAGACTGACAGAACGGATCTGGCAACGAGGTCGGTGAGCAGAGGCTTCAGGACTACAACGCGACCGTCTCGAACGTCGATCACTGCTGCGTCGAGAAGACGGTGTCCTTCGTCGGATGTCACGAACGGGCCACCGATCGATCCGGGGGCGACACCCGAGGCGAGTCTGAGGCCCACCATGAACCGTTCGCGCTCGGATTCGAACTCCCCAAGGCACTCACTCCCGGCTCGTGGTCGGACTCCCGATTCGATCCGATCCAGGTACGTATCGAGACGTCGGATGTTCCGCGCCCGCACACCTCCCCGATGATCGTGCGCACCGGTACCGAACGCGGAGAACTCGCCCATCATCCATGTGGAGAGGTTGTAACGGCAGCTATACCCGGGCCGAGCCCAGTTCGACACCTCGTAGCGGACGAACCCCGCCGAGCGAAGGGCGTCATCCAGGTACTCGTACCGGTCGGCCTGGTCGTCTGGGTCCGGTCCGGGCGCACCGTCGAGAACCGCGCGACTCAACGCCGTGCCACCTTCAACGGTGAGCGCATAGGCGGAGAGATGGGCGGGTTCAAGGGCGATCGCCCGAGCGACCGTTCGTCGCCACGACTCATCGCTCTCCTCCGGTGTGCCGTAGATCAGGTCGATGCTGACATTGGTGAATCCGGCTCTCCGGGCCGCATCGAAGGCCCGCTCCGCGTCCCTGGACGAGTGGACTCTTCCGAGCGCCGCCAAGACCACCGGGTCGAAAGACTGGACACCGAACGAGACCCGATTGAAACCGACCTCGCGAAGGTCCCTAGCGAAGGCGATCGTCCAGTCTTCCGGGTTTGCTTCGATGCTGATCTCTGCTCCATCAGCGATCCCGATCCGGGATTCGATCGCGCCAACGATCCTGGCGAGATCGTCGGGCCGCAGCCGGGTCGGTGTCCCGCCCCCGAAGTTGATCGCATCCACCGCCGACGGATCAGGTTCCATGCCGATCTCCACGATCAGACCATCGACGTATCGGCCGGTATCCAGACCACCCGCTTCGTCCGAAGCCACCACAGCGAAGTCACAGTAAGGACACCGCCGGGCACAGAAAGGGATGTGGACGTAGGCGGAGCTCCAGCGACGAGCTGCCTCCGCAAGCGTCGGCGAATCGGGGGGCTCGTCGCCGTAGTCCGTAGTCCGTAGTCCGTAGTCCGTAGTCGGCAGAGTCGTCGGTAGCCGGTACTCGGTAGTCGGTACTTCGAGCTCAGAGCTCATGGCTCACAGCTCACAGCTGGCAGCTGGCGACTGGCGACTGGCGACTCGTCTATCACGTCTCCAACTTCAACGCTGCCACGAATGCTTCCTGCGGGACTTCCACTTGGCCGACCATCTTCATACGGCGTTTGCCCTCTTTCTGACGCTCGAGGAGCTTGCGCTTCCTGGTGATGTCACCGCCGTAGCACTTCGCCGTGACGTCCTTCCTCCTGGCCTTGATCGTCTCACGCGAGATGATGCGAGTGCCGATCGCCGCCTGGATGGGAACATCGAAGAGCTGACGCGGGATCAACTCCCTGAGCCGACCCACCATGGCCTTGCCATAGACGTAGGCCTTGTCACGATGCACGATCGTCGAGAACGCGTCCACGGGAAGACCGTTCAGCAGGATGTTCACCCTCACGAGATCCGACGCTTGATAGCCGTCCGGTTCGTAGTCCAGGGAGGCATACCCGCGAGTTCGCGTCTTGAGGTGATCGAAGAAGTCGAACACGATCTCGGCCAGGGGCATCCGGTAGTGCAGTTCGGCGCGCTCCGGCGAGAGGTACGTCATCTCCCCCATCTCACCGCGGCGCTGCTGGACGAGATCCATGACCGTTCCGATGAACTCGGACGGAGTGATGATCATCACCTTGACGTACGGCTCCTCGATCGCAGCAAGGCTCGATACGTCCGGTAGATCCTGTGGGCTCCGGACCGGAACCTGCTCCCCCGACATGAGGTTCGCCTTATAGGCGACAGACGGCGCCGTCGCTACGAGCTCGAGGTCGTATTCGCGCTCGAGGCGCTCCCGAACGATCTCCATGTGGAGGAGTCCGAGGAATCCCACACGGAACCCGAACCCGAGAGCTCGGCTCGTTTCTGCCTGGAAGACGAGCGACGAGTCGTTCAGCCGGAGTTTGTCGAGCGCCTCGCGAAGCCGCTCGAAGTCATCTCCATCGGTGGGAAAGAGACCGGAGAACACCATCGGTTTCGGCTCCAGGTAGCCGGGGAGGGCGTGAACGGTCCCCTTACTGGTGTGCGTGACGGTGTCACCGACACGGATCAGGTCGATCTCCTTGACACCGGTGATCAGATAGCCGACCTCGCCGGTGCCGAGCCGATCGACCTCCTCAGTCGCCGGTCGTCGAATTCCCAGTTCGTCGGCATCGACGTCCAACCCCGTCGCCATGAAACGGATCTGGTCACGTGTCGAGACGCTCCCATCGACGATCCTGACGTGGCTGACCACGCCCCGGTACGTGTCGTAGAAGGAGTCGAACACGAGGGCACGCAGCGGTGCGTCCTCATCACCCTCCGGCGGTGGGAGACGGTCGACGATCGCTTCGAGCAGTTCGTCGATCCCCACACCGGTCTTGGCTGAGACCCGTATCACTTCGTCCGCCGTGCCACCGAGCACACCGGCAAGTTCCTCAGCCGCCCGGTCGGGGTCTGCGGCTGGAAGGTCGATCTTGTTGACGACCGGGATGACCTCGAGCCCTCCTTCGATCGCCATGTAGGCGTTCGCGAGCGTCTGGGCCTCGACCCCTTGCGACGCATCGACGACAAGGACAGCGCCTTCGCACGCTTCGAGACTCCTGGACACTTCGTAGGAGAAGTCGACGTGACCGGGTGTGTCAATGAGATTGAACTGGTACCTATCGCCGGACACCGCGTCGTAGTCGATACGTACGGCGTTCGCTTTGATCGTGATTCCCCGTTCCCTCTCCAGGTCCATCTCGTCCAGGACCTGATCTCTCATGTCGCGCTCTGATATCGCACCCGTACGCTCGAGAAGGCGATCAGCGAGCGTCGACTTGCCGTGATCGATGTGAGCGATAATGGAGAAGTTGCGAATGCGCGATGGCGCGGTCATAGGTCGAATCCGGGGGGTGGGGCTATTCAGTGTACCGTTGAGCCGTTCTCCTGTTATCGTTACCGCTCGTTCCCACCACCTCACGAGGTTTGTCCAGCATGGCCAATATCCAGTCCCAGAAGAAGCGCAACCGTCAGAATGAGAAGCGCTACGCCAGGAACAAGGCGATTCGCTCCGAGTTGAAGACTCGCGAGAAGAACGTCATGATCGCTGCCGAGGCCGGGAATATGGCCGAAGCAGAAGAACTCCTTCGCATCGCTCAGAAGCAAATCGACATGGCCGAGACGAAGGGCGTGCTCCACGCCAACACCGCTGCCCGTCGGAAGTCTCGCCTCACCCGACAGATGCGCTCAGTCTCCGTCTGATCCAATGACAGATCAGGCAATCTGGCTCACGCCCGCGGCTCACGACAAGTTGCAGGTCGAGTTCGACCATCTCACCACCGAAGGTCGGCGCGACGCCGCCGAACGTATAGCGATCGCTCGCGCTCATGGTGACCTGCGTGAGAACGCTGAGTACGACTCGGCAAAGAACGAGCAGGGTCTCATGGAAGCTCGCATCCGCAAGCTCAAGCACCTTCTCGACAATGCCGAGGTGCGCGAAGTCGAGAACTCCGGCCTGGTCGAGGTCGGAACCATCGTGACCGTGATCGATGACGATGACGACGAGTACGAGTTCTTCCTCGCTCCCTCAGAGAACAAGGTCCCGGGGATCCTCCTCGCCTCCCCTGAGAGTCCTCTAGGAGCAGCCCTCCTCGGCGCAGCACCAGGTGATGAAGTCAGCTACGAAGCCCCGGGTGGGACGTTCACCTACCGGATCGCAGCCGTGAGGATCTACGAAGCCTGAGCGGAGAGCTCACAGTCAACAGCTGACAGTCCACAGCCAACAGTTCACAGCTCACAGCTGACAGCCAACAGTCAACAGTTCGAAGCGT
>JAOZMA010000023.1 GCA_029934555.1 Acidimicrobiia bacterium
GAGGTGGGGAGGTGCCGCCGCCGGGGTTGCCGGGGCCGGAGGGGGAGCAGATGAGCTCGCCTCGTCCAGGGTCGTAGTAACAGTCTTCGGCGTGGGCGACAGGTGACAGGTAACAGGTGACAGCCAGAACGAGAATCAGGGTGAGAGCGGATGTGGACCTTCGCACGTCCATCCCTCCCCTGTATACGAGATGCCCCAACCACCGTCGATACTCTCAAGTACCACGATCTTCACGGCGGTCACTCCCTGTGCAAGAACGCCCTTGTACCTGGTTTCCACTTCGGCGGCCAGGCACTCTGTCCCTTCGTGAAGAAGTTGTATCACTTCCACGCGATCCGGTTGTGGGCTGTCTGCGAACTCCACCAGGTCGAAAAGGGCGAGGCTTTTTTGCATGTACTCCTTGTTGGCGAAGAGGGACTTGAAGGTCTCTTTGTCGCCTTCGTAGAGGGCTTGGAGTCTTCGCTCCTCTAGATCCTGGAAGATGGCTTCGATCTCGGCGACACGGTCCACGGTCGTTGTGGTGGCCACGGTCGTCGCTGTGGTCGGTGGCAGGGTCGTCGTCGTGGCCACGACCGTCGTGGTAGTAGCCGGAACCGAAGAGGGTGTGGTGGCCGGGGTTCCTTGCGTGCTGCACGCGGCGAGAACCAATGACAGAACAGCTACCCGGGAAAGCATCCCCCTCATGGCGACACCATACGGGCTGGAGCCATCCATTCATAGGGGGCCGGAAGGCAGTTTTTCCCGAGCTGCCGTTGTCCTCTACCGCCCACGCTCCCAACGGAGGACCGTGAACCATAGAAAGGACGTGTCTCATGTCTCCTGATCGTGAACGGTGGTACCGGGTCCTGTTCTGGATCGCGGCGATCTACGACCTGGTCCTCGGCATCGTCTTCCTGTTCTTCTACCGCCCGGCCTTCTCAGTGCTCGGGATCGAAGAGGCACTGCCGGAGTACACGAGTTTCCTGTCGCTCATTGCAGTGTTCCTGTTCGTCATCGGTGTCGCCTACGTGTTCATCGCCCGAGGTGACCTCGTCAGGAACCGGGACCTCATCGCAGTAGGCGTGCTGTACAAGCTCGCCTACTTCTCGGTGGCGCTCTGGTATCTGATCGGAGGCGTGTACCCGCACATCGTGTTCTTCGTCGTGTTCGGTCTCGCGGACCTTGCGTTCTTCATAGCGATGGCAGAGTGCTGGTGGTACGTCGACCATATCGAGGAGACGGGAGACTGATCAGACGCCGATCAGGACGAGTGTCGCCCCGACGAGGATGAGCGCCAGATGCAGGCCCACGAGGGTCATCCGCGGCCAGCCGAATGGGTCGTCGAGGATGCGCGGCACCGGAAGCCACCGGAACCAGAACCACACGCCCAGGAGTCCACCGAGAAGGATTCCTGCTGTGATGACGAGCCATCCGATCATTGTCTCCTCAGGAGCGTTCATCACCATGCCGATCAGCCCGAACGACTCGGCGCTGGTCGGCACAACGAGCGCGAAGCGAAGCGACGGCCGCCTCAGACTTCCAGCGAGAATCGTCGGCATCGAAGCCCAGCCGATGGCCAGCAAGACCAGCACCCAGGCCGGCGCTTCGTCGATGAACGCCAGCCCCCAGATCACGCCGAGGGCGACGGTACTGATCGCGATGAGGCGGTGTATCCGGTGGGTGAAGAGGCGATCCCCCGTCAGCTCGATGCCTGATCCAACACGGAGCATGCTCACGAGGCGGCCCTCCGATCGAAGTCGTGCCCGAACCCGACGGCAATCTGCTCCTTGAAGCCGGCTCTGCGACGGTCCGTGGTCTCTTTCGAGTAGATGTATCGCCCGAGTTCTACAAGACCGGTCTCGAGTTGTCGGACGCTCATGTTGGCCGGGCGATAGTTGACATCGAACAGCGTGCACAGCTCCCACGCACCCGGGTTGATGATTCGCCCCTCACGGAGGAGCCGTGCGTAGAGAGGTGTGCCCGGGAATGGAGTGAGCACGGTGATCTGCACATCGAATGGGTTTGTCTCGTCGACGAACCGAGCGACGGAGTCGAACACCTCCGGTCCGTCCCCATCGAGTCCGAGAACGAAGCATGTGTTCAGGGCGATGCCGTGCTCTTGGATCGTTGAGACCGCTTCCCGGTACCGGTCGACCTGGTGGAGCTTCCAGTTCTTCTTCGTCTCGATCCCGTCCAATGCTGCCGGGTTCGGGCTCTCGAATCCGACCAGGATCTCACGGCATCCGGCGTCGCTCATCATGGCCAGCAGACCCGGATCGTCGGCGATCGAGATGTCGGTCTCTGTGAACCACTTCACATCCTGAGCCCCGATCGCAGCGACCAGGTCACGGGCGTGGTGCTTGTTGACGAACGAGTTGTCGTCGGAGAGTTCGACGAACGGATCCGGCCAGACCTTCTTCATTGCCTCGATCTCCGCCGAGACTCTGTTGACCGGTTTCGTCTTGTACCGGGGGCTGAGCAGTATCGACGAAGCGCAGAACTCGCATCGCCAGGGGCACCCCCGCTGGGTCTGAACGGTGAGTCGGTTGTATCGATCGGGTTCGAGCAGGTCGTACCTGGGTATCGGAGCGTCGGCAAGGTCGAACTGGGTGTCTGATCGGTAGATCTCGGCAGCGACGCCGGACTCGACGTCGGCTATGACCTTCCGCCACACGGGCTCACCTTCACCCACAACGACGATGTCGCAATGTTCGAGCGCCTCGTCCGGCATGGTCGTGACATGGAGGCCACCGATCACCGTCGTGATGCCAGCCGAACGGAAGCGATCGGAGAGGGCGTAGCACTCCTTCGCCTGAGCGGTGTACGTGGAGAAGGCGGCAAGATCACACTCTGGAAGAGGATCCATCTCCTCGATGTCGTCCACCTCGTAGTAGTCGACGTCATGGCGATCATCGGTGAGTGCGGCGAGCGTCAGGAGACCGAGGCTCGGAAGCGATGCGATCGTCTTGCCCCGTTCAACGAATCCCGGGAGGCTCAGGCCGAGAGCCGTTAGCTCCGGGTTGTGGGCACGAACACCCGACATGGCAATGAGAGCGATCCTCACGATGTCTCCTTGCACTAAATGTACATGATTTCGTGGGGACTTCGATAGGGGCTTTCCCCGACTTCTGTCAGATCACATCGTGCCGGCGACCACGAAGGGCCATCCGGCCCGTGACATCGCGGCCGTTCAGCGGGCAGAATGGGGCCATGCCGGCAAACCTGACGCCCGATTACAAGAAGGCCGAGGCCGCGTACAGACGGGCGAGGGATCCCCAGGAGCGCCTCGAACTGCTCGAGTTGATGCACCGAACAATCCCGAAGCACAAGGGAACCGAGCACCTCCGGGCCGAGATCAAGACGAAGATCAAGGATCTGAAAGCTGAGCTCACGGGACCGTCAAAGGGCGGCGTTCGAACAGGGCCGGCGACGTTCATCCATCCCGATGGCGCGGCACAGGTGGCGATCATCGGCCCACCGAATACGGGTAAGTCAAGCCTTCACGCGGCGCTCACCGGATCGCACACCGCCGTCGGCTCGTATCCGTTCACCACCCAGTACCCGGAACCGGGGATGCTGTACGTCGAAGATGCCCGCATCCAACTCGTCGACCTCCCCCCGATCTCGGACCAGCACCCCATCCCATGGATCGGGAACACGCTGCAGTCGGCCGACGGTGTGCTCTTCGTCGTAGACCTTGGCCAGCCGGGATGCGTCGAGCAGATCGTCTTGGTGCGAGAGATCCTCGAGGAGCGGCGGGTCACGCTCGTCGGTGCGTGGGACACGAGCCCGTTGCCGGACGACGACCCGTTCGCGATCCGTCTCCCGACCCTCCTCGTTGCGAACAAGGCCGACGCTATCCCCGACATCGAGGGCGACCTCGCCGTGTGCCGCGAACTCGGCGACCTCCACTTCCCCACCATCGCGGTGTCAACAACCACGGGTGAAGGCCTCGACGAGATCGGGCCGTGGCTCTTCCGAAATCTCGACATCGTTCGGGTATACACGAAGGTGCCGGGGAAGGACCCGGACAAGGACCGCCCGTACACGGTTCGACACGGGGCCACGGTTGACGACGTCGCCAGGCTCGTGCATCGGGATCTCGCCGCCTCGTTCCGCCACGCCCGGGTCTGGGGCCGGGGCTCCTACGACGGCCAGCAGGTCGGCAAGGACCACGTCGTCGAAGACGGCGACATCCTAGAAATCCACACCTAAAACCGCATACCCAGGGTTGCAGTCCCCGCCGGCGGCGCACCCAGCCCGCGGAATGAGTCGACGAGGTGCACAGGAAGGGTCGCTCGTCCTCGACCGGAGCGATACCGACCTCTTCCAACTCTCAAGTGAGACCGCAGAACGACTCCGCCCACAGTTCGAAGCGGCCGATGTCACACTTTCGGCATCCGGCGCTCCGGCGGTTGCCTCTGTTGATCCAGCTCGTATCGGGCAGGTCCTCACGAACCTGCTCGGGAACGCCCTCGGACACGCCGCTACGAATGGAGCAGTCACGATGATCACGAAGAAGGACTCGGAGGGGGTGACCGTGATCATCGCCGATGACGGCGACGGGATAGCCGCCGCAGACCTCTCCCGCGTGTTCGACCGTTTCTACCGCGGGACCACGACAAGCCGAGCGGGCACCGGTATCGGGCTGGCGATCGCCCGGGACATCGTCGATGCTCACGGTGGAGAGATCGCCGCAACCTCGGACGGTCCGGGGACGGGCGCCACATTCACGGTTCGTCTTCCATGACGATTGACACTGTGGTTTCGCTGTCTCCTGCTCGACTTACCTGGCCCCGGAACCAACGGAGGAGCCTCAGGATCGCTGTAGTACGGTGACGCGATGGACGCCCCACAGCTCATCGTTACCGGTACTCCGTCAACGGATCGAATCGAGATCAATGGCGAAAGCCACGCCACTATCGGCGGTTCAGGTTTCATCACAGCACTCGCGGGTCGACTCACGGGAGCCTCTGTTGGACTGATCGCTCGGGTTCCGCCGATGCTGCCCGATCAGATTGCCGCGGCGTTCGGACCGGGCGGAATCGACCCGGGTGGTCTCGTCCCGATCGACGGCTCGCTTCCCGCCTTCCACATCTCCTATGACGAAGACGAAACGGCTACGTACCTCGATGTCGAGTTGGGCGAAGAGCCACAGATCCGGGGTGCAGATGTTCCGCGGCGCTGGATGACCGCCGACTGGATCCATGTGGGGCCTCTCGGCGCTTCAGCACGTGTTCAGTTGCAGTTCGTCGAGGACCTCATCAAACGCGGCTACCACGGGGGTCTCTCCGCCGGCACGTTCATTGGCCTGGCTATCTCGGATCCGGGGACGGTCCGTACGCTGTTCGATGCTGTCGACGTTGCGTTCATGAATCGAGACGAGGCCGCCCTGATTTACCCCGCGGCCATGCCGGCCGACACCGTCGTCTGCGTCACCGCCGGGCGATCCGGCGCTCGGCGTTGGGACGGTTCGAGGTGGACCTCCCATGCGACAACAGCGGTGCAGGCGTTCGACCCGACCGGCGCCGGCGACGCCTTCGCCGGCGGATACCTCGGAGCGATGCTCAGGGAAGCTCCCGACCCCGTCACTGAAGGGCTTCGTGTTGCATCCGTGATCATCCAGGGTCCCGGGGCGGCACCCCTGCTCGATCAACTCCCGCAGCAGGCGGACATCGACAAGGACGCCTTCTCTCCCGACGCCCGCTTGGCTGAAATCGACGACGAGCGCATCCGGACGGTCGGTTCCGCCCTTCGAGTCGCGGCCGAGCGTTCATCACTGTCCTTCTGCGGATCCCCGTTTCCGGAACTCCATGATCCGCTCGCCCTCGAAATCCTCACCCTTGCGACGGCGCACCAGTATGGATTCTGGACGGGCACCGATCATGGTTACGGCGGACCGATGTGGGCAACGATCGATGGAGTCCGCAGAAAGGGTTCCGACTTCATCTGGCACGCATTCACCAAGGCGGCAAACGCCGACCCCACCGTGATCCACGTGGACCGCCTGACAGCAGAACCACTCCTCTTCGACCAGATATGCGTCGACGATGACGGAGTCTGCCCCATCCCCGACGCAGGATCCCATCGTGTGCTGCAACAGGCCTACGGTGCAACCATCCGTGACCTCGGTGGTGTCCGATCGGTGATCGGCCACGCCAATGCCTCAGACGATCCGCTGGCAACACTCCTCGAAACGCTGTCGGCGGTCCCGGGATTCGGCGAAGACCCGCTTGCCAAGAAAGCGAACCTGCTTGCGTTGATTCTTGCGAATCGTCCGGAGCACTTCCTTCATCTCGATGATCAGGCCTCGATCGCACCCATTGCCGACTACCACAACATCAGAACGCTGCTGCGCACCGGATGCGTCCGGGTCGTCGATCAGGATCTGCGTCGAACGCTCGAGGATCGAGCCTGGACCGACGCCGTCGGTGAGGCCTCGGTTCGATCAGCGGCATACGATGCCATCAATGCTCTCTGCGACGCATCTGGACTCAGCGTGGGAGCAGTCGACGGCTTCCTCTTCACACTCGGCCGAAGCCTCTGTCTCGAGATCGAGGAGCCGAAGTGTGGAGAGTGTCCGGTGGCGGAAGCATGTTCCCGTAGCACCCTGCTCTTCCAGCCCATCTTCCGGACGACGGCCTACTGATCCCGCCGTCGCCGGAGGGGTCATCGCCCTTTCCGTGGGCTGGGTGCGCCGCCGGCGGGGACTGCAACCCTGGGTACGCGTTTGGGTGGGATAATCGTGGGATGACTGACGCATTTGACACGGCGCGCGAAGCCTTCGAGGCGTGGCGTTCCGATTTCCCGGACGATCCGTACTCGACCGATCACCACCTCGACCACGTCAACAGCCGCTACCTGTCGGAGGAGCGTCTTGCTGGAGTGCGCGAAATGGGCAGCGCATTCGGGCGAACCGTTGTCGAGAATCTCGGCCCGCTCGTCGAGTCGTACCAGCGACACGATCCGGAATTGGTCAAGTTCGACGGTATCGGAAACCGGACCGAGGAGATCCGCTTCGATCCGGCCTATCACGAAGCGGGAGCGCTCGTGTGGGCTTCGGGTCTCTTGCGCGATGCCGGGACACCCGGTCTGTCGTTCGAACAGGCGACATCCTTCTACCTCGCGTCCCTTGAGGGGGAGATGGGTCACATGTGCGCGGCGACGTGCACCACCGGGATGATCAGAGTGCTCAGGCGCTCGGCTTCCGCGAGCATCCGCGATCAGTACATGCCGGCCCTCACCGCGGTCGACTACGGCGACGCACTCAGGGGGTCCCAGTTCCTCACGGAAGTCCAGGGTGGATCCGACGTCGGCTCGGTTGCGTCACCGGCGATCGAACGCGGCGACGGCAGTTGGCACGTGTCGGGAGAGAAGTGGTTCTGCTCTATCGCCGACGCCGACGCCTTCCTCGTCCTGGCGCGACCCGAGGGGGCAGCGTCCGGCACCAAGGGTCTCGGATGCTTCATCATCCCGCGCCTCATCGATGGAGCACCTAACGGCTTCTCGATCCGTCGTCTCAAGGACAAGCTCGGAACGATGTCCATGGCCTCGGCCGAGATCGATTTCGAGAACGCTGTCGCCTACCCCATCGGCAACGTCGATGACGGCTTCAAGATCATGGTTACAGCGATGCTGAACACCAGTCGCTGGATGAACGCCGTTGGCGATGTCGGCATCATGCGCCGCGCCTATCTCGAGGCATCCGCATACGCGCGTCATCGCGAAGCCTTCGGGCGGCGAATCGCTGAGTTCCCATTGGTCAGGCGGCAGATCGCCCAGATCAAGGCAGAGTGGATGGCGGCGCTGCATTCGACCTGGGCGCTCACATCGCTCGATGAGCAGGTCGATCTCGGCACCGCGAGCGAGTCGGACGCGGCCTTCCACCGCTACCTGGTCAATGCCAACAAGTTGACGTGCTCACTGGCAGCGACGCAGACCGTCAGAGAAGCGGTTGAGATCCTCGGAGGCAACGGCGCCATCGAGACGTTTTCGGTCTTGCCGAGGCTGCTCCGTGATGCGGTGGTCTACGAACAATGGGAAGGAACGCACAACACTCTCACCGCTCAGGTGCTGAGGGATCTCGGACGCCTCGACATCACAAGCACCGTCATCGACCGAACGGCCATCCTCCTGAAGAGCATCACGGAACCCGTTCTGGCAACGATCGCATCTCGCGCCCTTGCCGGACTCGACGAGCTCGCCGCCGAGACCCGACGCTCGGTCGAGGACGCCGGACATGGAGCGATGCACTTCCGATCGACACTCGAACGCCTCGTTCGCGGACACCAGATCGCGCTGCTCCTCGACAGTGCACAGCATCCGGGACCGCTCGCTACGGAGCTCGCCGCTGCCGCTTCATTCCTGGTCGGGAAGTACCTCGATCGCTCCTATCGACCGGAGTATGACCTCGCGTTCGACCAAACGATCACGGAACTACTGGGCACCGACCTTGACTGAGACGACAAAAGAGCGCCCCCGAGAGATCGGGGACGCTCTATTAATTTGTCGCAATACAGTCGACTGGACTACGCCTCTTCGGCTTCTTCGGCCGCTTCTTCGACTGCTTCCTCGGCAGCCTCTTCCTCGACGAGCTGCTCTTCAACAACCTCTTCGACGGCTTCTTCGATGATGTCGGCGGCCTCGACGAGACCGATCTCAGCGTCCTCGACACCCTTGACGGCCGAGACGACGGCATCCTGGATCTGAGCGACCTGGTCTTCTGACATCCGGCTGCCAAGCTTCTGGTCGAGATACGCCCGAATCTCCAACTCGGACATAGCGGCGAACTTCTGCTTCTGGTTGACGACAAGTGCCACCATCGCGCCGATTCCGGCAGCGAGCAGGACGAGAATCAGAGTCTTGAATGAGAACAGTCTGCGCATGAGACCTCCAGGTCGATGAACCCCATAGCCTAACGAGCTACGCCGCCATCAAGTCACGCGAATCAGCTCTTCTCCCTGCTCTTCTTCCGACGACGGGACATCCAACGCCAGATCCACCCAAGGATGACCCCGAGAACGAGGAAGATCACGGCCACAAGCCACAAAGGGAACGCGAACGAAAGGAAGAGGAACTCGACTTCTACCTCTTCAAGGTTCTGGAAGACGAAGATCACAAGGCTGACCAGGATCACCACCGAGACGATCATCCCGATCCCGATCTTGTCGTTGCTCTTGTTGATGTTGGTCGGTTTCTCGTCGGTCATGGTTCCTCCCGGACGACTCACCAACGAGAGTACCAGCGCCCGGAATCTGGGAAATCCCGGGGAATCACACCCGTGTGATTTAGACTCCGCCCACCGTGGAGATACTTGGAATCATCGTTGCCTGGCTGTTGATCGGCCTCATGGTGACCGGCTCGGCCGCCCTCTTCTGGGTGTCCCAGCGCTGAACAACCATCCGAAACGCGAAACAGCCGGGATCAAAGACCCCGGCTGTTCACTAAGCGCTCCGGGCAGAACCCGGAGCATTGTTTTACGTTGTTATCGGTGTCTCCACACGATGCGACCCTTCGTCGGGTCGTAAGCCGAGACTTCGACCTCGACCTTGTCGCCCGCGATGATCCGGATCCCTCGTCCACGCCGCATCTTTCCAGATGCGCGCGCAACGATCTCGAGACCCGAGTCGAGTCGCACCTTGAACTCAGCGTTCCGGAGCGTCTCGACGATCACGCCTTGCGTACGGAAGGTGTCGTCGCCTCGTGCCATAACCGGTCGTTACCGACGGGGACGGGCCTCGTTGACGGTGAGGGCCCGGCCTTCGTGCTCGAAACCGTTGAGTTCTTCGATTGCCTTCGCGCCTTCTGCGGCGTCAGGCATCTCGACGAAACCGAAACCGCGGGAGCGGCCGGAATCACGGTCGTTGATAATTGCGGCCGAGTCAACGGCCCCGTACTCGCCGAAAAGCTGCTCGAGGTCAGCATTCGTAGCGCGGAACGAAAGGTTCCCTACGAAGATGTTCATTTCTTGTGCCTCCAATGGGCGTCGATTCGCGGACCACTGTGGTCCGCACACGGGCGGATTTGTCAACCTGCGCTCGAACCAACAAGTGCCACGGCGGCAGCGGACATCCCTCTGTGCACGGGAACCATAGCCCTCTCTGGGCCAACTCGGCTACTAGTCGACGATTATGGCCGTCCCGTACGCAACGATCTCGGCCATCCCCTGCTGCTCGCCCATGTCGGTCGAGTCGAACCGCAGGCCTACGACGGCGTTCCCTCCGAGGGCCTGAGCGTGCTCGACCATCCGTTCGACGGCGAGCCGCCGGGCCTCTTCGAACGTCTCGGTGAACTGCTTCACCTCGCCCTTTCGGAGTGCTTTCATCGAACCGGTGAACCGTTTCGTCCAACCGGTTGACCGGGCGATGAGTCCAAAGCAAGTTCCCTTGTAGCTCATAGTCTCGCGACCGGGAATCGTCCCGACCGTCGATACCGGGATCGCGAGCGGTCCGTTGAGCTCAGACATTGCCAGATCTCCTCTCCAGCGATCTGGGGCCCGGATCGTAGCGTCGCGTCCCCGACCGTCTCCTTCGTGGTCTGAGGAACCCTCAGGAGTTTCCTGCGATCTTGCGTTCCGCCATTCCGTTGAGGATCTCGAGGACAATTCGGTTCGCGAGGTAGGCCGTGATCTGGCCCGGACCGTCGTATGGGGGAGACACCTCGACGATGTCCGCCCCCACGACGTTGAGGTCCTTGGCCAGGCGTCGGACGGTGTCGAGGAGCTGCCGCGAGGTGAGCCCTCCTGGTTCCGGTGTCCCGGTCCCCGGTGCCATTCCGGGATCGACGACGTCGATGTCGATCGACAGGAACACGGCGTCGGCACCGTCGGCAGCGTGGACAACCGCCTCGTCCACAACCGTGTTGAGGCCCCGCTCGCTGATCTCGCTCATCGTGTATGACCGCATGCCCTGTTCCTTCATCCACGCGAACACCTCCGGTCCAGGCCAGTATCCGCGCAGACCGATCTGCACGAAACGGTTGCCGGGAACCGCTCCCGATTCGATCAGCCGACGCATCGGGGTGCCATGGCCATAGAGATGTCCGAAGTGGGTCTCCCCCGTGTCGGCGTGCGCGTCGAAGTGGATGAGAGCAACGTTGCCGAATCCGTGGACCCGGGCGACTCCGGTCGCGTCGGGGAACGTCACCGTGTGATCGCCGCCGAGAGTGATCGGAACTGCGCCGGCGCGGGCGATCGACTCCACGGAATCGGCGATCACGTCGATGGACTCCTCGACGTATCCGGGGATCAGCGGAAGATCTCCGACATCGACCACGGACAGCACATCGAGGGCGTTGATTCCGGTGGGCACGTGCGGGCGCCACCCATCTGTGCCCAGATAGTCCGCTTCGCGGATCGCCTTCGGTGCGAATCGCGCACCCGCCCGATTCGTGGTGCCCCAATCGAACGGAGCCCCCACGATGACGACGCCCGCATCCTCAAGATCGTCGAGTGACCTGGTGGGCACCCCGGCGAATGAAGGCCAGGACGAGAAGACATGGTGCTTCGAGGAAGCGGGTGAACCATCAGCCATGCGGGCGATTGTAGCGATGGGCCCGGGTCGGATTCCGGGACGCCGGTAGGGTCGAGTCGATGCCAACCGAAGCGCCGAAACGGAACGACCAGAGGACCATCTTCGGATGGGCGATGTACGACTGGGCCAACTCGGCGTACATCACGGCAGGCAGTCTCGTTTTCGCGATCTACTTCGGAGACACGATCTTCCCCGAAGCGGGCTTCTCCGTCTTCGGCGTCACGGTCGAGGCCGAGGCATTCTTCGGAGTCCTCCTTGGGATCGGTGCGCTCGCTCTGTTCCTCGCCATGCCGATCCTCGGCGCCATCGCCGACTACTCGAACTCGAAGAAACGCCTCCTCCAAACCTTCGCCTATACGGGCGCGGTCTTCGCTGTCCTGACGGCGGTGCCGGGGGCCGGCGATCTCGGCCTCGCCATCGTCGTTGCGCTCATCGCCCAGGTCGGGTTCGTATCTGCGAACGTCATGTACGAAGGGTTCCTCCCGGAGTTGACGACACCAGACACGATCGACCGTGTCTCCGCCAGAGGGTTCGCTCTGGGATATGCCGGTGGCGGAATCCACCTGGTGCTGTCGCTTGCCCTCCTGTTCCTCGCCGAACCGATGGGCCTGAGCGAGGTCATGGCACAGAGGATCGTCATCGTTTCCGCCGGTATCTGGTGGGCAGCGTTCGCGACGTTCTCCTTCTCCCGGTTGAGCGATGACGGGAGTCGACCGACGCTGCCATCGGCGTACCGCTCCACGCCCCGTCCGATCGCATACACGCGGCTCGGAGTCGGCCGGATCTGGCGAACGACCCGTCAACTGATCGGGTTCCCCCAACTGCTTCTCTTCATCGTCGCATTCCTTTTCTACAACGATGGCGTGCTGACGGTGATCAAGATCACCCCGGTCTTCGCATCCGAGACACTCGAACTCTCGACGACCACCATCGCCGCCGTGTTCGTCGTGATCCAACTCGTTGCTTTCTTCGGCGCCCTCGCATTCGGATGGCTGGCGCACAAGGTCGGGGCCAAGAGAGCGATCCTCGTCTCGATCGCCGGTTGGACACTGGTCACCGTTGGTGGCTACTTCCTGCCCGTAGGTCAGGCCGGAGCGTTCCTGGCCGTCGGGGCACTCGCTGGACTCGTCCTCGGAGGAGTCCAGGCATTGTCGAGATCGCTCTACGGATCGATGATCCCCGAAGACGCATCCGCGGAGTTCTTCGGCTTCTACTCCGTTTTCTCCCGGTTCAGTGCGATCTTCGGACCTTTGATCTTCGCCGCTGTTGACATACTCACCGGGTCGGCTCGTCTCTCGATTCTGTTCCTCACGGCCTTCTTCCTGATCGGTGGAGTGCTCCTTGCGGCGGTGGATGTCGACAAGGCTCGAGCCTCTCGAACGAAGTGGGTCTTGGACTGAGGCTCGACCCGGTCCGCGCTTCTGCCCCCTATCGCCCGGCTTCAAGGCCAACTAGGTTTGCGGACACCTTGACGACACCAGACACCAATCCATCACCTCACTCGGGCAACTCGCTGCACCGGACTCTTGGCCTTTATGCGGTGTTCACGATCTCGATCGGAGCGATGATCGGATCGGGGATCTTCGTACTGCCGGGTCTCGCGTTCAAGATCGCCGGTCCCGCAGTCGTCCTTGCGTTCTTCCTCGCGGGCGTCGTCGTCCTGCCGGCCGCACTGTCCCAGTCTGAGATGGCGACCGCCATGCCGGAGGCTGGAGGCACCTACCTCTACATCGACCGTGCAATGGGACCCCTCATGGGGACGATCGCCGGCTTCGGCGTGTGGTTCTCGCTCGTCTTCAAGGCGTCCTTCGCCCTCGTCGGCCTCTCGGCCTACCTCGAGTTCTTCGTCGATCATCCCGAGCGCCCGGTTGCAGCCGTGCTTGCGGTTCTCCTGATCATCGTCAATCTGATCGGCGTCCGTCAGACTGCCGGATTCCAAGCAGCACTCGTCTCCATCGTCCTCCTCCTGCTTGCCGGGTTCGTCATTCTCGGGGCACCGAACACCGACCCGGGGGCGTTCGAGCCCTTCTTCTCGGAAGGATGGAAGGGATTGTTCTCGGCCACTGCGGTCGTCTTCGTGTCGTACATCGGTGTTACGAAAGTGGCGAGCGTTGCCGAAGAGGTCAAGCGTCCAGGCCGCAATATCCCGTTGAGCATCTTGATATCAGTCGGTATCGCGATGCTCCTGTATCCGGCTGTTGTCGCCGTGATGGTCGGGGTAACACCCGCGGCTGAATTGGCCGGCACCGAGACGCCGGTCCTCACGGCCGCCACGCACTTCATGGGAACGGCTGGGACGTACGTCATCGCCGGAACGGCCGTCCTGGCGCTTCTGTCGATGGCGAACGCCGGCGTGATCGCCTCGGCTCGCTACCCATTCGCCATGGCTCGCAACGCCCTTGCCCCCGCCTTCCTCGCTCGAATCGGGGGCCGCTCGGGAGTACCCGTCGCGGGGATCACGGTGACCGGAATACTGCTCATCGTCCTCGTTCTGTTCGTTCCGCTCATCGAACTCGCGAAGTTGGCCTCGGCGTTTCAACTCCTCGTCTTCGCTCTCGTGAACCTGGCCTTGATCGCCTTTCGCGAGGGGCACCTCGACTGGTATCAGCCGAAGTTCCGCTCCCCCATGTACCCCTTCGTCCAGATCTTCGGCATCACTGCATCGCTGCTGCTCCTCACCCAGATGGGACTCGTCCCTCTCCTCGGCGCCGTGGCTTTCATCATCGCGGGAGTCGTCTGGTATCGCATATTCGGCCAGTCGCGCGCCGTCAAGGAGTCGGCAGCCCGCGACGCATTCCGGCTGCGCGAAGACGCGCGACTCGTCCAGACCACTGCCGCCGCGGTGGCAGCCGGAGGGCGCA